>WRGP01000139.1 GCA_009787135.1 Bacillota bacterium
TCCCGCGGGCCCGCGCTTCCGCTTTTCCCTGCGCGTGGCGTCCGCGGGCAGCACGGCCAAAAAAGGCGAGGGCGTCTGGGAAGTCACCAGCGTCAGCGCCTCCCGCGCCCTTGTCATCCCCACATACAGCAGCCTTTTCTCCTCCTCCGCGTCGCACCCCCCCCTGGGGCCTCGAAGCGGAATCAGCCCGTCGTCCACGCCGCAGAGAAACACCACCGGGTACTCCAGCCCCTTGGCCCCGTGCAGGGTCAAAAGGGATACGGTGTCCAACGCGTACCGCTTTGCGCCGCTGCGCGTAAGGTCGCTCTCCCTGCCCAGCGCCAGGTTGGTCAGCAGTTCCTCCATGCTTTCATACATGACGGCCGTGTCGCGCATCAATTCCATGCAGCGCACGCCGGACAGCGCGTTATCCCGTATCCAGCCGTCCATGAGGTCCGCCGGCCCGTCCTGCGCAACGCGTGGGCCATAGGCGGCGATCAATTCCCGCAGGGAGGGGCCGGTAAGGGTTTTGCCCGCCGCCCCATCCCGCATGCCGGCAAGCAGTTCCATCAGGCCCGCAAGGCTTTTCGGCACGGCCCCGTATGCGTCCGTGACGCGCCGGATGTCCCTCTGCCCATACTGCCCACCCTCCCTCAGGCAGACGCCCAGCGAGAGCATATCGCCGGGGTTTAACAGCAGCCGGAAAAATGCCATGGCCCGGCGCGCCTGCGGCTCCATAAGAAAATCGTCCCTGCCTGATACGGTATAGGGTATGCCTTCCTTCGCAAAGCATTCCTCCAGCAGCCCGGCCTGCCGGTTGGTGCGATACAGCACGGCGATGTCCGCAAAGCCGCGCACCCGCCGCCTCTCGGCCTTATGGCTGTGCGCGTCCAGCATATCGATGCCGCCGACAAGGCGGCCTATCTCCTTGGCGATATAGAGCGCCTGCCGGAAAGCGTCCCCCGCCTCCATCACCAGCACAGGGCCGCCCGCCGGGTTCATCGGCCTGAGCGGAGCCGCCTGACCGGGCAGCGCGGCCCGCGCGCCGCATAGGATTTCCGGCGTGGAGCGGTAGTTGTCCGTAAGCGCGATCCGCCGCGCGCCGGGATACTCCGAAAACAGCCGCGTGAAGCACCGGGCGTCCGACCCGCGAAAGCCGTAGATCGCCTGATCGGGGTCTCCGATGACAAAAAGGCTCCCGTCCGCGCCTGACCACGCGCGGATGAGGCGGTATTGCACCGGGTTGATATCCTGAAATTCATCCACCAGCAAACAGGAAAATGATTCTCCCGCCCCTTCCGCTTCATACAGCGCAAGCGCCTTGAGCAGGATGTCGTCATAGTCCAGCGCGCCAAGGCTCGCGAGCCGCGCGTTGTACGCGTCATAGACCGCCTGGCTCACGCCGTGCTCCGCGCCCTCCACGCCGCTTTTTTGGAGCGAGATCGCCCGAAGCGCGTCCCGAGCCGTGCCCTTGACCTCCAGGTCCGCCATTGCTTCCGCGACAATGTGCAGCGCGTCAGGCTCCCCCGCGACGGCAAGGTCTCCCTCCCGCGCCAGGCGCTTCGCGCAAATGGCATGAAAGGTGCCGATGGTCATGGCGCTTGCCGCGCGCCTGTCCGCAAGCCGCGTCATAAGCCGCTCGCGCATCTCCCTGGCGGCCTTGTTCGTAAAAGTCACCGCCGTAATATGGGACGGCGCCACGCCGCATTGCTCCACCAAATACTGGACACGGCTGACGAGCGTTCTCGTCTTGCCCGTGCCGGGCCCCGCGATGACGGCCACCACCGGCTCCGTCGCGGAAACGGCTTCCCACTGCTCAGCGTTGAGTCCGTAAGGCAGCGCTTCGGCTGGCACGGAAGGAATATCCCGCGCGGATTCCGCCTCCGCTTTCGCCTTTTTTGCCTGTTCGTGCCGCGCCGCGGCCTTTTTCGGGGCCGCCATGCCTGGAAAAAGGCTTTGCTGGCCGACAAACAGCTCTATTTCCCGTTTGCTCATCAGGGAAATTTTACCGTACTCGCCGTCGTACCCCGGGTGAATCTCCACCTTGCCCGCCCGCAGCCGCCGAACGCATTCGGCCACCAGGGCGCCCGCCTTGCGCTCAATTTCATCCAACGGCACGCCGCGCAGGATGAAAAGCTCATCCCCGATCGCTCGCAGCATCTCGTCATATTTTCGGACGACCCGCGCGCTTGCCGCGCTCACACCCATCGACGAGGCAATCACCTCCCGCAGCGGCACGAGGCTTTCAAAGCGCTTGGCATTTGGCGGGACATAGCCCTCTTCCCTGTCCGCCAGCGCCTCAACCCTGTGCAGTACGCCCACCGTGACCTGCCTGCCGCACACGGGGCAGAGGCCGTCATGCGCCCGCGTTTCCTTGGGTGTGAGGCTTGCCTTGCATTGGCGGTGTCCGTCGTTGTGGTACTTCCCCTCCTCGGGGAAGAACTCAATCGTGCCCGCGAACGCGTTCGTATGCCGGTTCTTGAGCGCCTCCGCCATGTGCCGATAGGTGCGCTCCGTATCGAACACATTGGCCTCCCGCGCCAGATTGGCGGGGGAATGCGCGTCCGAATTGGATATGAGGGCAAAGCGGTCCAGGCTGGAAACGCGCCAGTTCATCGGAGGGTCAGAGGAAAGCCCCGTCTCCAGCGCGTAGATATGGCCTGTCAGGTCGCCGAAGCACCCTTCAATCTCGTCAAACCCCGAATACGCGCCGAAGAGAGAGAAATGCGGCGTCCAAATATGCGCGGGGATGAAGAGCGCGTCCGCGCAGGTTTCCAGCGTAATCTCCAGTAAATTCCGGCTGTCCAGGCCCAAAATGGGCCTGCCGTCGGAGTGCAGGTTGCCAACGGCCTCCAAACGCTTTGAAAGCGCCTCCGCCGCGGTAAGGCTTGGCAGCAGAATCACATTATGCACCTTGCGCACCTTGCCATCCTTCTTGTAGATAGAGCTGATCTCGCCCGACAGCACAAAGCGCGGCTCCGGCCCCTCCTCCGCCACGTCCGAAGGGAGCTGCGGCGCTTCCTTGAGGGCGTACAGCCCGTCGCCCGTTGGCGCAAGCTTTTCCGACAGTTCCGCCCGCCAGGCCGGGTGCGTAAAATCGCCCGTACCGATCAGCCCAAGGCCCTTGCGGCGCGCCCAGTAGGCAAGCGCTTCGGGCGTGAGCTCCCTGCTCGTCGCTCTGGAGAATCTCGAATGAATGTGAAGATCCGCAATAAACATCGCATGCTCCTTCGAACTTTGTTTGGTTTTGTTGCATCTTGTTCTATCATACAATATTTTAAGGAAAAAAAGAAGTGTAACAGCCCCTGGCGACTCGAGCGCCGGGGGCTGTTTTTGAAAGAGCATTTTAGGAAGTTTACACTTAACTTTATTTTGATTCTATATCCGCTTCCTCCTCCGCGGCTTCAGCGCGGGGGCATGTTTCCTCCATCTTGCGGATGCGCGCCCAGAGCCTTTGCAGCTCGGCCGCGATGGGATCTGGAATGTCGCGATGATCCAGCTCATCCACCCTTTTGCCCGCGAGCCGCACCACGCGCGCGGGAATGCCCACGGCGGTGGCGTCGTCTGGGATCTCCTCGAGCACCACGGCGTTGGCGGCGATGCGCGCGTTGTCTCCCACGCGGAAGGAACCCAGTATTTTCGCGCCGCTTCCCACGAGGACGCCGTTGCCCAGCGTTGGATGGCGCTTGTGCTTTTCCTTGCCGGAGCCGCCAAGGGTCACGCCCTGGTAGAGCAGCACGTCGTCCCCGATTTCGCAGGTTTCGCCGATAACAATGCCCATGCCGTGGTCGATGACAAAGCGCCTGCCGATTTTCGCGCCCGGGTGGATTTCGATGCCCGTAAAATGGCGCGATATCTGCGACACAAGCCGGGCCAGGAACACAAGGCGGCGGCGGTAGAGAAAATGCGCGACACGGTGACCGATCAGCGCGTGAATACCGGGGTATAGCAGCAAAATCTCCAGCCTCGACCGCGCGGCCGGATCGCGCCGCTTGTACGCGTCCAGCGTTTCCAAGATGCCTGTAAACATCACTCTCACTCCGTAAACAATTCTGTTGATACATACCGCTCCCCTGTATCGGGCAGTACTGTCACAATCGTTTTTCCAGCGTACTCAGGCCGCCTTGCCAGTGTGCAGGCTGCCCATGCGTTGGCGCCGGGGGAAATGCCCGCCGGAATGCCCGCCTCACGGGCCAGTCCGCGGCCCGCCTCTATCGCGTCTTGATCTCGGACGGCCGGCACCTCGCCGATACTCTCCCCGTGCGGCGTCTCCGGCACAAAACCGGCGCCAATCCCCTATATTTTATGCGGGCCGGCCGCTCCTTGCGACAAAACGGGCGATTCAAAGAGTTCCGCCGCCGCCGTACAGGGGGCAGGATGCTGGTGAGGCTCAGCGTATGGCCACGGGCCGCGGCGTACAGCCAATCGAATCCGTTACATCCTGGTATGCGCGCGCCGCGCGCCTCTTTTCCACCAATCCATACTAAATCAGTCTGGATTAGATCATACACGCGCAAGCACCGTTTGTCAAGGTTTTGGGATGGATCATGGTGGACAGCAATTTACAGCGTGAAAAAATCCTGCCGTCTGAAAAGGCTTTTGCCTATAAGATGAAACTGGACGCTATGAAACGACAAGCAGGGCGACCCACAAATAATTGTGTCCCAGTGGGACACGATTTTGAGGGGAAGCGTTCGCGTGAAATCTTAGCGGATAAAAGTCCAGATAGTAATACCCAAATCCAAAGGTATGTCCGACTTACCGAGTTAATCCCCGAACTTCTGAAAATGGTGGATAACGCGGTATTAGGCGAAAAGCCGCAAATCGCTATGCGCCCCGCCGTGGAGTTATCGCATTTACCAGCCGAACAACAACAAATCCTGTATGAAGCTATCGGAAGTGAGGATTGCACCCCCTCTCACGTCCAAGCCATGAAGATGAGGAAATTTTCAGAGGAACGTCTGTTTCCCGTTTTGATAATCGTACCACTTGTATTAACGATTATATTGCCCTCTATCTTTGTCTTGGCAATTTCTCTTGCCCCGGAAAACTTGGGCGATTTTCAAGAATTACTCAATATGCTGCCCATCAGCCAGCAATCGGATACTCTGAGCCGCACAGTAATTGGAATAATATTGAATTATATTCTGCCAACCTTTTTTACCATTATTTCCATCATGGCTGCGTCGGTCATGGCGGCAAGCTCTTTTGTCGGAGAGAAAGAAAAGCGGACATTGGAAACCTTGCTGTATTGTCCGCTTTCGTTAAAACAGATATATCAATCGAAAGTATTGGCTTCATTTATTTTAAGTATGCTCGTTTCGTTTATATCGTTTTTTGCGATGTTGTTTGTAGTGGAAATAGAAATATTGCTGACAACAGGCAGTATACTATTCCCTGACATTAGCTGGCTTGTTACGATGCTGGTAATCGCTCCCGCCGTTTCGTTGTTAGCGGTCACTTTGATTGTTAGCGGTTCCGCTAAAGCGCAGACAATGGAAGAATCTCAACAGCGAGCTATCTTTTTGGTTCTGCCTTTACTGCTTATGATAGTGGGACAATTTACTGGAGTTATCTTTATTAACGCTTGGTTTCTTTTGGGAGCAGGAGGCATTTTTTCAGTAATCGCCGCTCTTTTTATGAAAAATTCAATGCGCAAATTTACTTATGAAAGGCTCTTTAGATAGCATTACGAAAATGACGCTACTATTCAAACTGGAGGTGAAGTAAGGTGCAACAGGTATCTGATAAATTGGGCAGCGCCATAAAAGCCGCCCGCAATGAAAAGCATTTAACACAGAAGCAGTTGGCGGAACGCCTGTCTATAACGCCGCATTATCTGATGTCCATTGAAAACAAACAACAGATACCGAGTTGCGACTTGCTTTTTCGGATTATTCGGGAACTTGAACTCTCTGCCGATACCATTTTCTACCCCGAACATGAGGAAAACCGCCCTGCAATCGAAAAACTGAAACGATATTTGAGCCGTTGTGATGAGCGGGATGTCAATGTCATCATGGCAACATTACAGTCCCTATTAGAGAATAAGGAATCTGTCAGGAGGTGAACTCAATGCTACGCTTCATAAATAGAATATCCATACATATGAGCGGCGTGGTCTAAGATACGCCGACAACAGAATCAATTTCATATTCAGTAAATCGTTAAAAAAAAGCCTGCTTTCGATAGCGGGCTTTTTCGCGTTTATAGGTGAACTGTCAGCCCACCTTTTGTCCCGGCGTTCGGGCAAAGGAATGTACCTTTAAGGGTGTCGAGGGCGTTTCACTCGACGAGTTTGTTGTCCATGCGCTTTCTAATCTACACGAGGAACAAAACGAATACTACCGCCAGATATTTGAAAGCCGCATTTCAAGCATGATACGCACCGACCAAAGCGAACAGGAATATCAAGAAACAAAGAAAGTGATTGAGCGGCTGAATACGGACATCGCCGCGCAGGTTCGCAATCTGCGCGAAGCGGATGACGCTTTGAAACGGTTTATCCAAGACGATATAAAGGAACTGACCGACGAGCTTACCAAACGCGAAAGTATGCTTCGCCGTATGGAGGATATGCAATCTGAAAACCAGTATGTCATCCATGAACTGAACGGCATAAAGAAACGGCTGCTATCCTTTGAGGAATACGCAAAGGACGCACAGCCGGAAGTTTTATTTACCTTGCTTCATACCGTGATTGACAGGATATATATCACCACAGAGGGCAATGCGCAGAAATGTCAGATATATATTAAGGGCTGCACGACGGAGGATTACACAGACCTCTTCGGCGCAGCCGACTACATAGCGAAAAACGCCG
>WRGP01000140.1 GCA_009787135.1 Bacillota bacterium
CAGGGTGCGGATGAAAAATCAAGACCGGACGCGGCCGGTACCGGCGGCGGAAGGGTTTGACGCTTTCGGTGCGGCTTGGGCAGGGCTATGTTGTGATTTTTCCCGCCACATCGAACGCAAAACGGTATTAGACATTGACACGGGAGGGGCGAGGTTTATGGCAGTCACCATCCAGATGATTGAGACCAAAGAATTCAGGACCAAGGCGCACGGGTATGACCCGGAAGAGGTCGATATATTCTTGGACGAGATCGCGGACGAGTTTGAGGAGATGCAGCGCGAGATACAGGCCCTGCGAAACGCCGCGCTTAAGCAAGGTGGCGCGCCCGCACCCAAGCCTGCCGCCCCCGCGCCTGTCGTCTATACGGACGCGACGGAGGCCGTGCAGAAAATGCTGGCCAACGCGCAGCGCGTTAGCGACGAGACGATCACGGACGCGCGCATGCAGGCGGATATCATGCTTGCGGAGGCCAGGGTGAAGTCGGAGAATCTGCTTTCGGAAGCAAGGAAGGAAAGCGTGCGCCTGCAAGACGGGCTGGACGCGCTCCGTAGCGCGGCCAACGACTACCGCGCGCGGTTTAAGAGCCTTGTGGACGACCAGATGCACGTGCTCAACGCGGAAACGGAGCTGTTTACGTAATAAGTCCGCTACATAGAGCGGCGGCCGCCAGGGCATCCTGTATGCATGAAGAAACGGGTTGAGTCGTATACGGGCAGGCAGGAGTGGGCGGGTTTTACCGAATACGTCATGTATTTGCAGGACCGCCGCCGTTTGTTTATCACGAATTTTGTGGCCGGCCTCCTCCGCGGCATGGGCTTTGCCATTGGCTTTAGCATCTTGGGCGCCGTGGTCGTCGTGCTCGTGCAGCATCTGGCCCTGCACAACCTTCCGCTGATCGGCGAGTTTTTTGCCGAGGTTGTGCGCATGGTGCAGATGAAGCTGTATTGACGGAACAAGAAGAGCGGCAAAGAAGAACCTCCCTGGCATTGCGGTGTGCCATTGACCGGTTAGGGAAACGGGCAAGCAGGCAGGTTCGGTTTTTGTTGAAAGAGGTGCCGCCATGAGGGGCCATATGAGCTGCTGGCTTGCGCCGGCGGCCTTTCTGTTGGACCGGGTGACAAAGGCGTGGGCGGTTTCCGCGCTGAAGGGAAATTGGCCTGAAGAGGTCTGGCCGGGCGTGCTGCGCTTTGTGTATGTGGAGAACACAGGGGCGGCCTTTGGTGTGCTGGGCGGCCGGCAGGGGCTGCTGATCGCGGTGACGGGCGCGGCGTTGGCGGGGCTGCTCATATGGCTTTTCACGCGTGGCCGGAGCGCGGCCGTGCTCCCCCGGGCCGCGCTATGGCTGTTTCTGGGGGGAAGCTTGGGCAATTTTTTTGACAGGCTGGCCTACGGCTATGTGATTGACTTTATGGAAATAAGGCTTTTTACATTTCCCGTTTTCAATATAGCCGACACCACCGTGTGCGTTGTTTTCGCGCTTCTGACGGGATATATTATCTTTCACAGGGAGGCAAAGCCCGATGGGGGCTGAGCGGCTCGATGTGCGGCTCGCGCGCGAAACGGGGCTTTCGCGCTCGCGCGTGGAGCGGCTGATCGCGGGGGGTATGGCGCGCGTTGGAGGGCTGACGGAAACAAAGCCCGGGCGCAAGGTTCTGCCTGAGGACGAGGTGGCCGTTGCTGTGCCGCCGCCGGTTTCCATGGAGGCGCGGCCGGAGGATCTGCCGCTCACCATCGTCTATGAGGACGCGCATTTGGCCGTTGTCAACAAGCCGTGCGGGATGGTGGTGCATCCCGCCGCGGGCAACGAGACAGGCACGCTGGTCAACGCGCTGCTGCACCATCTGAGCGGGCTCTCCGGCATTGGCGGCACGCTGCGGCCGGGCATTGTGCACAGGCTGGACAAGGATACGTCCGGACTCCTGCTGGTGGCCAAGGACGACGCGGCGCACCTTGCGCTCAGCGCGGCGCTGAAGGCGCGGGAAATTCGAAAAACGTATCTGGCTGTCGCCATGGGGCGGCTTCCTGGCGGGGTGATTGAAGCGCCGATCGCCAGACACCCGCGGGACCGTAAACGCATGGCTGTGGTGGAAGGCGGGCGGTGGGCGCGCACAGAATACCAAATATTGGAAAATTTGCGCGGGGCCACCTTGCTCAGCGTGAATTTGATTACCGGCAGGACGCATCAGATTCGCGTGCATATGGCGCATATTGGGCATCCTTTGCTTGGGGATAGGGTGTACGGCGGCCATAAAGCCAGCCTGATGGCTGCCCGGTTGATGCTGCACGCGTGGCGAATCGAGTTTGCGCACCCCGTTACCGGTGAGCCGATGCGCTTTGAAGTACCCGCGCCTGCTGATTTTACGGACGCGTTTCAAAAATTGTCGCTATAAAATTTTCCAAAATAACACAGCATGCGATGGCCTTTGCGGGGAAAACTACCGTTGCGGACGAGTAGACCGTAAACGTAAATGACGCAAAGGAGGGAGAACGGTGAAGGCGACGACAGTGGCGGGTTTGATGGCGGGCAGCGCGCTGGGCATCGCGGTTGGCGCGGGGCTGATGATGATGCCGCAGACAAAACATGTGCGCAGGGCGATTGAGAAGGGCGCCAGCGACCTGAGCAGGAGCGTCTCAAATTGGATTCGGTAATCTTTTGCGGCGCGTGGACTGTGGCGGGGGAAGACGTTCCCCGGCCACAGTTCGCTTTTTTATATTTTTGATCCGGACAACATTTCTTTCTTTATCGCATAGATTGTAGCGCACCTGGGTATGGGTGCAATACATGTTTGGGAGTGTCGGTGCATGGAGTATCCCTTTAATATGCGGCCTGAAGAAGAATGGGAAAAAGAATTTGAACAGGAATGCGCGGAAATCAAAAGAAACGCGGAGCGCGAGCGCGCGGAACATGAAAAGGATGTGGATCGGGAACTGGAGCGTATGGAACGGGAACAGACGGACCGGGACCGCGTGGATTCAGAGCGCCAGTTTGGAGAAAGCAAGCATGAAGACCGGATGGACCGGGAGCGCGCGGATTCAGCGTGCGGGCTTGAAGAAACCATCAATCAAGATTACATGACTCAGGAGCGTATGGACCGGGAGCGTATGGACCGGGAGCGCATGGACCGGGAACGCATGGACCGGGAGCGTATGGACCGGGAGCGTATGGACCGGGAACGTATGGACCGGGAGCGCATGAACCAAGAGAGCATGTCTCCAATGCGCATGCATCAGGGGATTACGTACGAAGAGCGTGCGGAGCAGCGGCGTTTAAGTCAAGAGCGCGCGAAGCAAGAACTTGCGGACCAAAGGCGTGTCAATCAAACACGCGCAAACCAAACGCGTATGAATCCGGCGCAGGGAAACCCAAACCGCACAAGCCAAATGCGCATGTACCAAGAGCGTATGGCGGAGGACCGCGCGGAGGGAGAACGCTTGATTATGGAGCGTATGCACCAGGAGCGCATGGCGCGGGGAATGGGTTTGCATCAGGATCAGACGGACGGGCAAATGGGCGCTCTTCTTGGGAATCCCGCAGGCCTTGGCGGGGCGGCCAAAGAATATCGCGGGCTGCAGGAGGGCGTCAAAGAAATACAAAAAGGCCTTCACGACATTCGCGAAGCCTTGAAGGGCCTTCCCGCTGCCGGGCAAAAGGCCGATCCTGGCGTTCAGGAAATCCGCAAGGGGCTCAGCCAAATTCAAACAGGGCTTCGCGATGTGATGGCCGCTTCGCGTGGGTCCGGGGCTTGGTAAAGCTAGACTTTTTATGACGGTCTCTCCGTTGGGGACGCCTAAGGCAGCGTCCCCCGCAGAACATGCCGCGGTTTGCAAAAAGGGCTTGCGCGGGAGAGAACCCGGTGGTATAATGCCGGCAAACAGTTGAATACGCAATGTCTTCAGGGCAGGGTGAAATTCCCGATCGGCGGTACAGTCCGCGCATGCCAACCGGCATAGAATTGGTGAAACTCCAATACCGACAGTGAAAGTCTGGATGGAAGAAGACGCGCGCCGAAAGGCCGCCGGAGCCTCTTGCATGATAGCACCTGAAGAACATGCTTCAGGTGTAATTTTTATGGTATGGAGGCATGGTTCATGAACGCGAAAATTCAAAGAATGACGACGCTGGCGGTGTTGTCCGCGATCGCCTATCTGGTGATGACGATGCTTCGGATCAAGTTTATTCCCGGGGCTGATTTTTTGACGCTGGACGTTAAGGATGTCGTCATCGTGACCGGGGGTTTTTTCTATGGGCCGTTGGCTTCCATGATGATGTCGCTCGTCATATCGTTCCTTGAGATGGTGACGGTCAGCAGCACGGGCTGGTGGGGGATGCTGATGAACACGCTGTCCTCGTGCGCATTCGCGTGTTCCGCCGCTTTTTTATATGAGCGCAAGCGTACGATTCACAACGCGGTCACCGGCCTTGTGACCGGCTGGCTGCTTGCCACAGCCACAATGCTTTTGCTGAACTATATCATCACGCCAATCTATACGGGCTGGCCAAGGCAGGCTGTCGTCGGGAAGATGCTGCCATGGTTCCTGCCATTCAACTTGATCAAGTACGGGGTCAACGCGGCGGTCGCGCTGCTGATATACAAACCGCTCGTCACCGCGTTGCGGCGCGCGCACCTGCTCCCCACGCCGGACGTGCACGCGGGCAGCGGTAAGATCAACCGGGGCGTGATGCTGGCGGCGGCGCTCTCGCTGGTGACGCTGGCGTTGATCATCCTCGCGTATAAGGGCGTGATATAATGCCGGAGGGAGAATTCCTCCGCGAGTTTCGCGGCACGGTAGTCAAGGGCAAGGGCATGGGGCGGGCGCTTGGGTTTCCCACGGCAAACCTGGCGATGGCGGACGCCCCCGGCCTTCGGCACGGCGTGTACGCGGCGCGCGTCCGGGTGGAAGATACCTGGTACGAGGCGGTCGTGAACGTCGGAAGGCACCCGACGCTGCCGGGAGGCCCGCTGGCGGTTGAGGCGCACATGCCCGGCCGCAGCCTGGACCTGTATGGGCGGACCGTTACGGTGCGGCTTTTGCGGTTTTTGCGCGGGGAAAGGCGTTTCGACTCGCCCGAGGCGCTGGCGGAACAGATTGGCAGGGATATCGCTTCGCTGAATATCCTGTAGAAAGAAGGGCGGGAGGGCATAAGAAAAGCCATGGTATGAAATACTGTGATCAAATATTTTTACAAAAGTGTGAAAATCTTCTACAAAAATATTGTCAAACCCTGCCTTTTGCGTTATAATCATTTCGTAAACGGGAAGAGGTGGAAGCGCGGAATGAGCATAGGCAGCGATACGATGCCCTTTAAACCGATCAACGACCGGGACGATTCGGCGGAAGATATTATCATGAAAGTATACGCCGCGCTGAAGGCAAAGGGCTACGATCCTATTACGCAAATCGTAGGCTATTTGATTTCAGGCGACCCTACCTATATTACGAATCATCAGGGAGCGCGCTCGCTCATCCGCCGTTTGGAGCGGGATGAGATTCTGGAAGAACTGACGCGGTTTTACATTGACGCGCGGGAGAACTGACGCGATGGAAAAGATATGCCTTGGCGCGCGGGGCCTTTGGGTCACGCGCCTTTTGTTTGGCACGCTGACGATGGGGCCCCTCCAGCGCAATCTGCCGGCGGAGGAGGGCGCGGCGCTTCTGTGCTACGCGGCGGCGCGCGGCGTCAACTTTGTCGATACGGCGGAAATATACGGCACGTACCCGCATGTGAGGGAGGCGCTGAAAAAATATCCGGATCTGGTGGTGTGCACAAAATCGTACGCGTATGACCTCGAAGGCGCGAAGCGGTCCGTGGAAAAGGCGCAGGAGGGCATGGGGCGGGAGCGCATTGATATTTTTCTGCTGCACGAACAGGAGAGTGAGCACACGCTTCGCGGGCATGCCCAGGCCCTCGCGCATTACCTCAGCCTGCGCGAGGCGGGCGTGATCGGGGCCGTCGGCGTTTCGACGCATCACGTTGCCGGGGTATTGGCGGCCGCCGCCTGGCCGGGGCTTGATATCGTATTCACCATTATCAATGAGCGCGGGCTGGGCATTGTGGACGGCGGCCGGGCGGACATGGAACGGGCCGTCGCCTTGGCGCGTGCAAATGGCCTTGGCGTGCTGGCTATGAAGGCGCTGGGCGGCGGCCACCTCATCAAGAGGCGTGAAAGCGCGCTCGCCTACGCGCTGAACCTTCACGGCGTGGACGCGGTCGCCATCGGCATGCAATCGGAAGCGGAGATAGACTACAACATCGCGCGCTTTGAGGGGCGTGCGCCCGGAGAGGCGTGCGCAAGGGCCACACGGGACGCGCGGCGCAGTTTGATCGTGCAGGACTGGTGCGAGGGCTGCGGCGCGTGCGTGCGCCGCTGCGGGCAAAAAGCGCTGGCCCTTCAAGGAGGAAAAGCCGTCCTCCATGCCGAAAGTTGTGTGCGCTGCGGTTATTGCGCGGCAGTGTGTCCGGCGTTTTGCCTGAAGGTGATCTGATGAAAGAGAGAATTCTGGCGCTTGACGTGGGGGACCGGCGCATCGGCATCGCGGTCAGCGACCCGCTGGGCCTGACGGCGCAACCGGTCGGCATGGTGGAACGTGTCGGCTGGGGCCCGGATGTGCGCGCCGTCGCCCGCCACGCGGAAGCCTACGGAACGCATACGCTGCTGTGCGGCCTGCCCCGCAACATGGACGGTTCCTACGGCCCCCAGGCCGGGAAGGTGCGGGCGTTTGCGGAGCGGCTCACGGCGGCGGGGTTTACGGTGCTGTTTTGGGACGAGCGAATGACGACCCTCACCGCGGAGCGCGTGCTGATAGAGGGCGGCGTGCGGCG
>WRGP01000141.1 GCA_009787135.1 Bacillota bacterium
CCAGCGGGTGAAGTCCACCTCAATCCACGGGCTCGCGTCCTTATCAAACAGGCTGCCAAGCCGCGAGAGCAGCGCGTCCGCGCGGTAGTGCCCCGTGGCGGACAGGCTGCCCAGCGCCAGCAAAATCTGGCTTTGCTCCTCATCCGTGAGCGCGGATTTGCTCAGCACATACGCGTCGCTGATGCAGATGCCGCCGCCAAGCCCTTGCGTGGTGTACACCGGCACGCCAGCCTGCGCCAGCGCATTGATATCGCGATAGATCGTGCGGGTGGATACCTCAAAGCGCTCCGCCAGCTCCGCCGCGGTTACGCGCTTTCGGTTGATGAGGATATAGACGATCTCAAACAGGCGGCTGATCTGCATGGCTTATCCTCCCCTGCCATAAAAGCAAATGAAATACGCACCGTTTTGGCTATACTCATAGCCTTTCATGCGATTGGGTTTTCACTTTGGGTATTCTTTCATGTACCCGTCTCCCTATCTACTCCCCCCAAGTTCCCCGCCGTGAGACCGTACATCAAAATACCCGCCGCGACTGCCGCATTCAGCGATTCGGCGCGGCCGCGCATGGGCAAGGAAACGCGCAGGCCGCAAAGCGCGGACACCGCGGGGCTCACCCCATGCCCCTCGCTGCCAATCACCAGCGCGAAGCGCGCGCCAATGTCGGTCGTGGTCTTTTGAAACGGCGTACCGCCCAGCTCAGCACTGACCAACGTATATCCTTCCTCTGCCAATAGCACAAGCGCCTCTTCCAACATCCCGCGCCAAAGCGGCAGGCGCAGTACGCTGCCCATGGACGCGCGCGTGGTCTTGGGCGCGAAGGCGTCCGCACACTGGGGCGAGAGCAGCGCGCCCGCGAACCCGGCGGCCTCCGCCGTGCGCAGCATGGTGCCCGCGTTGCCCGGGTCCTGCACGCCATCCAGCACCAGCAGCGGGCCTTGAGCCGCCGAAAGCGCGAGGGGCCGCGGAAAACGCACCGAAGCGGCAATCCCTTGCGGCGTCTGCGCCTCGCACACGCCTTCCACAACGCGGCCGGGCGCCAGCAGCACGTCGCTTGCCTGCGCGAGCAACGGCGCAAACGCTTCCGCCTTGTCCATATCCGCCAGCAGCGTGACGACTTCCGCGTCCCGCAGCGCCTCGGCGCATAACTTCACGCCTTCCACGAGGAAGCAGCCCGTCTCTTGGCGCACCTTCGCCTGCTTTAGATCGCGCAGTGCCCGCACGCGCGGGTTTTGACCGCTATGGACGGTGATCATGGTCGCCTGCCTCTTTGCCCGCAAAATGCTTTTAGTATGAAAACCCCATTGGCAAATGACAGCAAGCCCAAGCCGATGAATACTCCCCAGAGGATATTCCAGTACGGATTTGCCACATCAAGCATCCAGTGCAATAAGTCTTTCCATATACCCAGCCCTATTAGTATCGCAAACAGATCCCACAATACATATCCGCCGCCAAACAGGTAAACCCAGCGCCACCAATGGTTTTGGCCTTTGTTACGTACAAAGGTTACGATGCCCGCAACGCAAAGCAGAGATAATACACCCGTCAGCATATAATAAAACCAATTTCTGTTGTTCATTATGGAAAGCCAAAAATCGGCATATCCGTTACGGTCAATCAATCCCCATATTCTATGCATATGAAAAACACCGAAAAACAGAAAAAATACTGGTTCAAACCAAATGACTTTCGGTTTTTCATTCATGGCAGTCAGTCAACTCCACAATTTCAGTTTCTTTCCATAAATTAAGAAAAGCCGCGCCCACGGCACGGCCTTAGCATACCACCCTTTACGCGTTCTTCGCAACATCCACAAGCTCCGCGAATCCGCCGGCATCATTGACAGCCATGTCGGCGAGCATCTTGCGGTTGACGTTCACGCCCGCTTTCTTCAGGCCGCTGATGAACGTGGAGTAACTCATGCCGCTCATGCGCGCCGCGGCGTTGATGCGGGTGATCCACAGGCTGCGGAAATCGCGCTTGCGCATCTTCCGGCCGGTATATGCATAGCGGAGCGAACGCATGACCTGCTCGTTCGCGGCGCGGTATTGCTTTGATTTTGCTCCCCAATATCCCTTGGCGAGCTTGAGTACCTTTCTGCGCTTCTTATGGGCGTTTACCGCCCGCTTAATTCTTGCCATAGTTTTTGTGACCTTCCTTTCGCGGCTTGGGCCTTATTTATAAGGGATCAGCATCTTCATCTTTTTGACCTCGGTCTTGTCCACCAGCGCGCCGGCGCGCAGGTTTCGTTTCTGCTTGGGCGACTTGGAGGCCATGATGTGATTGCGGTACGCTTTCGCGCGCTTGATCTTTCCGGTTTTTGTCAGCGTAAAACGCTTGGCCGCGCCTCGGTGTGTTTTCTGTTTAGGCATGTTGTTCCTCCTCGCAAACGGATTTATTTCCCGTCTTTGTTTTCTTTCGGCGCCAGAATCATGATCATGTGACGTCCTTCCAGCAGGGGCCTCCGCTCCATGTTGGCGGCATCCTTTACACGCTCAAGAAAGTTCTCCATGACCTTAAGGCCAATCTCCGTGTGCGTGATCTGCCGGCCGCGAAAGCGGATCGACACCTTAACTTTGTTCCCCTCTTCCAGAAAGCGCAGGGCGTTTTTCGCCTTAATGAGGATGTCATTTTCCTCAATCGTGGCGGAAAGCTGCACCTCTTTGAGGACAATGACCTTTTGATTCTTTCGGATTTCGCGCTGCTTCTTGGATTGCTCAAAGCGGTATCTGTCGTAATCCATCATCTTGCAGACCGGCGGCTGGGCGTTGGCCACGATCTTTACCAGATCAAGCTCCTTCTCCTCGGCCAGCGCAAGCGCCTGCCGCACGGGCATGACGCCAAGCTGTTCACCGTCCGCGCCAATGACGCGCACCTCGCGGTCGCGAATCTCCTCATTGATCATCAGATCTTGGCTGATATCAATACACCTCCTACTTACATTAAAACAAAGAGCGGGGAAAGCTCCCCGCTCACACGCGCATAGAATGAACCATTCCTTGCCGTAAACCCTGGCTGGCCTTTGCCGCCGGGTGAGAAGCGGGCCGCTTCCACTTGTAGCGGAGGCATCATACCACGGCTGGGCGCGGTTGTCAAGAAATATTTCAGCATGAACGAAACGCATGGGGAAACGCATGGGGATTTACGGTCAAAGATTCTGCCAGCTCCTATGCGCCTGTCCGTCCATGACCCTTCGGTTCAAGGCTTACTCAGAAGAATACGTTTTTTTCTCACGCGGCTGCCGCCTAAGCCACTGATAGAAATCCTTCTTTGCCGGATTATGGGTTAGCAGATACCGCTCTTCCAGCTTTGCTTGATCCGCGTTCGCTTCCGTCAGGCGCAGCTCCGCTCCTCCTGCTCCCTGTATCACATACAGTTCCACGTACTCGTTTGTCGGCTGGGCAAGCGGGTAGGTACGGTCAGCGGGCGCCTGATAATACACGCCTTCCACAAAATCCAGCCAGGTCCCGGTATGGCTCGCATTCGCCTCATCCACGTAAATCAGCAACGTATCCGCAAGGCCAAATGATAGGCAATTGAGCAAAATGCCGTCCGTTTCCTGCTTGACCCCTTCGACCGTCTCCACCGCGATCATATTGGAGAAGATTTTCGCCTCCGTCACATCCACGACGTGAAGCGTATCGTTCTGGATGTAGGCCGCATACCGGCCCGATAAGCTCAGGTCAAAACGCTCTACGCCCTTTGTGCCCGTAATCCGCACAAACTCCATCGTAGCCGTATCCAGCAGCAGGATAGCCTGCGTTGTTTTTTGCTGCAACTCATCCCACACCGCAATCATCATCACACGCCCGTCCTCACTGGGAACGACGATAAGCGTCTCGCTAAACCAGTTGCGCGGCGGGTCAAGATACGGGCTGATATCAATCGCCTGCAGCGCGGAGAGGACGCCGTTTTCCTCAGAGACGTATAACACCGCGTCGCCGCTTACAATCCACCCCGCGGATTTCTCCTCAAACCACGTCAGCCAACGGATCATGCCGGCCAGCGGAACAAGGTCGTCGGCCAAGCTGAGCGTGCTGTCACGTCCAGGGCTCACACGCCCAAAGGCATCAGCCAGCGCGGAGGTTGGCCGGGCGGTGGGCCGCGTAGTGGGGCGCTGCGTCGCGTTGTTAGGGGGCCATGTCCCCGTCGTCGGCCTCACGGTTGGCCGCTGCGTCGGCACCGGATTGATAACGATCACAGTCGGACGAACCGGGGGACGAATCGTCGCGGTCGCAGTAGGCGCCGGGGATGGCGTCGGTTTGGGCGATGGTGTTGGCGTCGGTGTTTCGCCAGACGCCTCCTCGGACGACGCTTCCTCAGACGATGATACCGCCTCGGACGATGCCTCCTCGGATGACGCCGCCTCGGACGACACTTCCTCAGACGATACCGCCTCGGACGACACTTCCTCAGATGATGCCGCCTCGGACGATACTTCCTCAGACGATGCCGCCTCGGACGACACTTCCTCGGACGATGCCTCCTCGGACGACGCTTCTTCAGTCGTCGTTTCTTCTGAACTCGCCTCTTCGGACTTTTTCTCCTTTATTTCGAATTCATATTCTACCGTGACCTCATCATCGGGGAAGGTATAATTGGGGCAGATAATGGTAATCACGACCTTATACTCCCCAGGATTATCGTTTACGTACGCCAGATCCCTTTCAGTTTCGTTGTTCTCGTCGTCCTTGTCATAAACCTTTACTTCATAGCATTCCTTGGGAATGTCCGGCACATTGACCAGATCCCCCGGCTCCTTAAATTCCGGCGGCAGTTCCCCCTCGTTATAGGGACCCTCCACAATCTGCTCGGGAAACACTACTTTTTTATTGATCTTGATAATAAACCAGGCGCTCTTTCCATTCGACCCGGCAACCTCCCGGGCATCGCCCGCTCCAAACGCAAAGACATACCCGCTTTTCTTCAGCGTGACCTCCACCCTATATTCACCCACATTTTCGATTGGGCTCGTTGCGGTAAACTCAAATGGGAAAGGCCACACCACCGCGGTTACGCTCACGTCCACATCCCAGCCATCCAAATCCGCCGGGCGGACATGGCTCAAATCCCAATGCACATCTTTCTGAGTGAGCACCCCGCCCCGGCTGATGCTGGACGTTTCATAAAGCCCGCTGATTTCGCTGTAGACAAACTCGTCATTCAGCCAAGGCGCGGGAATCTTCGCCGCCACAACCGTAAAGCTATGCGTCGGCTCCGTATTGCCGAATTTATAATTGACGGGATCCTTCAGCCGCACTTCCATGCCATAGTCGCCCAGCGCTTCCAGGCTGTCCTCATTCCAGCCGGCGGGGCCGTTAATCGTGATGCTGGTATTATTATCTCCCCCTGTGACCACGATCTCGTATTCTTTACCAAGCGTCAGTATATCTCCATTTTGGTTTTTGACAAGGGGCAGGGGCGGCCTGTCCCCATAGTCGTACGCCTGCCCGTTGGGGAAGTCCCACACCACGGATACAATCACGTGCCTGACACTATATGGCAGCACAGCGATACCATTGCTCCATGGTTGATTTGTATCGGGATTGATCAGTACATACGCACTGGCCGCTTCATTCGTCAGCTGAACCAGAACCTCGTAGTCTCCCACTTCATGGATGTTCCGCGGGACGCCGTTCCGCCGAATGCTGAGAATTTTGAACTCCCCTGTGCCGTCGGCTTCCCAGTTCAAGTATCTGTCCGAACCCAGCACCGTAACCAGCGGCGCATGCCCCGTATTCAGTTCCGGCAGCGTGTATGTTATCATCGGATCGTATATATGCTCCTGCGGAGCAATCATCGCCTCGGCGCGCTTGGGATATATCGTATAGGTTATGCTCATGACCGCGTCCGGCGCTTTGGTATAATTAGGGTTCGTGATGCTGATTTCAATCGTATACACGCCTATATCCGTCATGGAAACCGTGCCCTTGCCCGTCAAGGCATCGTATTCGTATAAGCCCGCTACAGCCTGTCCATTTTTCTTCACGGTAACGGACCCTATGCCGCCAAAGCTTTGGCCGTATGGCAGCGTGTATGGAATACGATTCCCCACCGTTTGATACGGATGAATGATCTCCGTATGGGGTTGGCCGTCATACGTTTTGCTTCCATCCTGCCAATCGTTTTTGATGGGGCATGGGTTGACCGTCAGGGTACCGCCTACATTGCATTTGCCGGTGGACGTATTGGCAGCCGTAAAAGTATACCAGTGATCCTCAACTTCCGGAAGTTGCTTCAGCCCTACGGAAATGACTTCATCATATGTCCCCGCGTTCACTAGGCCGCCATCTTGAACATTCAGTGCGGATTTATGCCACGCGTTGGCTTTCACCCCTACCCAATCCGACGCGGCATAGCCCTCGGGCATAGGGTTTGTCGCCGTCGCCGCGCCTTGGTAGAAATCCGTTTTTGCTGGCGTCTGCTCGCTAAACTCGCCATAGTAAATCTCTTTGCTCGCATACGTCACCGTGACAGGCTGCGGATCAAACGGAACATTCACGGGTATGTAGAGAACAATCCCTTTGGGGGCTATAACCACATCTACACCTTCGACTCCATTCAAAGGCGCGTACCCATGATCGGGATCAGAACCATATACGTTTTTCATGCCTCCCGCCAGTACATAGTACTCCGCGATGCCGGACTGCTTCCCTATGGTCATATAGGGGGTAGTTGGGCAAATGCTCGTATTCCCCGTTGGCCAATTCATCACCGTTACAGCGGGGTTTTCAGGATCCGTGTTCCATATGCCCGCCGGCGTGATATAAATCGGCGGGATTGTTTCACCAAAATACCGCGTCCGTGGCCGTACCAGCTCCCC
>WRGP01000142.1 GCA_009787135.1 Bacillota bacterium
GAAGGAGCGCCGCGGACATGGCCGCCGTGGCTGCCGCCACCTTCCACAGGCAGGCCAGGATGGCTCGCCAGCCGACCACGCGCTGGCGAAGGTGCAGC
The DNA here is from genome assembly GCA_009787135.1 of Bacillota bacterium. Taxonomy (GTDB): domain Bacteria; phylum Bacillota; class Clostridia; order Christensenellales; family Aristaeellaceae; genus Avichristensenella. The sequence goes on from WRGP01000142.1 coordinate 99, forward strand.
AGGAAGAGCAGCGCAAAACCGCTGAGAAGCCAGCTAAAGGACGTAGCAACCGCGAGACCGGGCGCGCCCCATAGCGGATAAAGGATATAATTGAGCCCAATTTTCAGCAAAATGACGCCCACCCCCACGGCGGTGGGGATTTTTACGTCTTTATACGCGAAAAAGCAGCGGTTGCACAGCTCGCGCAGGCCCACGCCAAAGATGCCCGCCGCGTAGCAGGCGAGCAGCGGCGCGACGGACAGCGTGTTTTCGGGCGTGAAACTGCCGCGCTCGTATACCAGGCGCGTGATAGGCCTACACAGCAGGAGTAGCGCTATGGTGGCGGGGATGGAGATGAACAGGTTCACGTTCACGCCAAAGCTTATGTCCTGAGACATCTTCCCCGGCTCGCCCACATGGCGGACCAGGCTGGGGTAGAGGACCGTGGCGATTGTGACGGGCAGGATGGCGCTGACCATGGCCGTCAGGCGGTCGGCATAGTCCAGAGACGAAATATCGCCCGAAACCTGGGAGGCAATGGACTTATCAAAGCCCACGTACAGCGTGTCAAACACGCCCGCGATGAGCACGGGGATCATCAGCACCAGCACCTGACGCAGCCCCGGTTCTTTACAATCCCACACAGGGCGGTAGGATAGCCCCGCGCGCCGCATGCTTGGCGCCTGCACGATGAACTGCAAAACCCAGCCCAGCACGGCGCCCATGGCTATATAGGTGACGTCCAGCTTGCCGGCGACCAGAATCGCCCCAATGAGCACGATATTGTAACAGATTTGCGAGAGCGCGGGGATGGTAAAGCGGAAATTGGCCTGCAGGTGAGCGGAGGCCATACGGGCAAGGAACATAAACAGGCCCATGGGCATCATCCATTTGGACAGGCGGACCGCTATTTCCTGCGTATCACGGCCATGATGCTTCAGCAGAAAGCCGGTGATTAACGGCTCGATAAAAACATACGTCAAAAGCAGGACGACGATGGTAAAAACGCCGCCCAGGGTCAGCAGGTTGTTTGTAAAGCGGTTCGCCTCGCCCGGGCTGTGCTGCAGCCTGCCCGAATAGACGGGGATGAACGTCGCCGCCAGCGCGATGACGATCGCGCTGAGAAAAAAGCACGGCACGTTCAGGGCCGTATTGATCGCGTCCGCGACGGCGGTGATGCCGTACTGGCGCGACATAAAAATCTCGCGGACAAAGCCGGACACCTTGCCGACAACGGTCAGCGCCATGACGATCAGCATGGATTTGGAGAGCGCGCCCACATCTTGCGCGTGATCAGCTTTTTTGTGCATGGGTCACCTGTACAATCAGTTTAATAGGGGACAATGGGGCTGCGGACCGACGGCTTTCGCTGCATGGCGTTATAGTATTCATCCCAGCTGGAGCCGCCGACGCGGTAGGCGTTCATGGCGGCCGCGTTTTTCACGTTGACGAACTTGTTGTCCAGCAGATCGTCCACGTTAAACACGGTGATATAGGGATAGCGAAGCGGGCTGCTTTCATAATACTCGGCAAAGTTCATGATAGCCGCCATATCCTTGACGTATAAAAAAGATAAAAGCGCCAGCGTCACGGGCATGGCCACGAGCGTGCGCTTGATCAGGTCGCGGTTTTTATGGAATAGCAGCGGAAGCAGCGCGACCTCTACCACGCGGAAGTATACGTTGACCCGTGAGGCGATCAGGTCAAAGGACATAAACAGCATATAGAACGCGTATCCAACGCAATAAAGGTTGAACAGGAACTTGTCTTGCGCTGAAAGCCGCTCGCGGCTATGCCACGCCAGAGTGAAAATGACGGCCATGAACAGCGTGCGGTTGAGTAACGCCAGCAGGCTGGGCCTGCCGCTTTCCGCGTAATAAGACAGGATCGTATATTCAAGCCGGGCGGGCAGCCACGCGATGAGGCGCGTGAGGTCCACAAAGTTGACGACGGCCGTGGCGATACATAACAGCACGGCAAGCAGCACGGTTTTTCGCATGCGCCACTGGATGACATACAGGGGCCGGGGGGTCCGGAAGAGTATAGGCAGGAGCAGCAGCACGATGGCCGAGTTGTGCAGCAGGCTGGCCAGAAGCACCAGGACCGTAGGGCGCAGGCGGCGGCCGTCCGTCCAGTCTGGATAGACAAAGCCGAGCATAATGCCAAGCGCCAGCAGCTGGCGGATGGCGCTTTCCACATATGTGAGCGAATACACGGCAAAGAATAGGGTAAGCGCAAACATGGGCAGGCCGCAAAACCGCTTGATAAAGCGATGCAGGCAGACAAAGCTAAAGAACGTCACGATGGAGATAAACAGAACATAATGCGCCCCAAGCATGCGGAAGGCGCTCATCAGGTAGAAAAAGCCGATCTCGATCTTGTTGTATTGAAAGGCGAAGTAGTTTGGAAACTGTGTAAGCGGCGGCACGTTGGCGTAGATGCTCAAATAGGTGAGATAATCGGTGCCCTGGCCATAGCGAAGGGAGAAAAAAATAAAAAGCCCTGCCATTGCCAGCCAGTATAGGGACTTGCGCACGCCCGCGCGCCATTCCCACGCGGTCAGGCATAGCAGCACCAGCAGGATTGCGAGTCGAACCATGGAAGATATCCCTCCGCATCCGTTTGCGCCCGTCGCGCGTGTTTTCCAAGTATACCATATAATAGACGTATTTCGCAACACATCCATTCCGCGCGAAAATGCATTCCCTAAAAAAAACCGGCTGTCCGCGAACTCCTTGACGCGCGGCGGGAGAGGCGAACACAACGCCTGTACGACAACACCCCTCACGCCTTCCGCAGCAGCGGCGTAACCGCCCCCATGTGGCAGCATACCAACTTGTGCAGCGGACGGGTCAGGCAAACGTACAGAACGCGCGCGTCCAGTTCCGCGTCTGGATACGCGCTTTCCCCCACGTCCGCCATGACGACGCAGTCAAATTCCAACCCCTTTACGAGCGCGGCGGGGATGACGAGCACACCGCCCGCGTAGCGCGTGTCGTCCGCCTTGACGAGGCGGCCGCCAAGCGAAGCGGGCAGCGCCTTGTGCAGCTTTGCGCAGCGCGTTATATCCCGGTCAATAATGGCGATGGTGCCGTACCCCTCCGCGCGCATCGCCTGAACGGTCTTGACGAGAAAACTGTCGCGGCATTTGGCGTCGTCAAAGCCGTGCAGGCTGGGTTCGTCGCCATGGCGCAGCACGGGCCGCGCGGGCGTTTGCCCCGGCACGGGCCGGTTTTCCGCCACGCGCGCGGCGAACTGCATGATCTCCACGGTGCTTCGGTAGCTCGTGCGGAGCGGGGTCAGCGTCGCGCGGCCGTCAAACACGGGCGTGAGAATCTCTTCCCAGGCCGTCAGCCCTTCAAAGGCGCGCACGCCCTGCATCAAATCGCCGACGATTGTGAAGGAATCGTTGCCCGCCAAATCACGCAGGAGCATGAACTGAAAGGGCGAAAAATCCTGCGCCTCGTCGATAACCGTGTGCCGTATCTCGCTGCGCGGGATGCCGAACAGGTGCAGCGCCAGTGTGGCGAGCGGGGCAAGGTCTTCCGGTTCCACACGCTTTTTGAGGAGAAGCGCCCGCTTTCGCTCGCACAGCGCGTTCCAAACGGGGAGCTCATTCTCCGAAAGCGGGGGCTGCCAGCCGTTCGAGAGGAATTCCCTATATTTTTCCAGCAAATCAAGCCTGGGCCAGCGCTTCATTTCATCTTTTTCATAGGTTTTGCCTTGGCTGACAATCTCCTCCAGGCGCTCGTCGCGGCTGTTATAGAGCTTGATCATGCGGGCGCGCCGCTCCGGGCTGTCAGGCATGGACGTAAGGATCTGCTCAGCGCGCCGGTCGCACTCGGCCTTATACCATGCCGCGGCCTGCTCCTGCGCGCCCTTGCGCTTCTTGAGCAGATATTTGGGAATTTCCGCGACGCGCCGCTCAAACGGGAAGGGTTTTAGCTCCTCAAGGAAAATTGCCTCCATTTGGGAGCGCGTGTACAGGATGGCCGGGCCGAAGGTGATATCCCTGTCCGGCACGACGCGCCGCTCCAGCCCGGCGATGTACGCGAGCAGCAACTCGCGAAAGCGAAGCGAACCCTCAAAGCGCAGCAGCGTTTCCATTTCAGCGCGCTGTTCATTGCCAAGGCTCAGCATGGCCTCCAGCCGGTCTTTCTCAAGGAGCTTTGGCATGCGCTTGCCAAGCAAAGACGCGATATGCTTCACATACGTCGTCTGCACCACCTGCTCCACGCCAAGGTCGGGCAGCACGGCGGAAATGTAGTCCAGAAACAGGGGGTTCGGCGCGAGGATCATCATCTTGGCAGGGGTGAGCGTATCCCTGAAGGCATAGAGAAGATAGGCGATGCGGTGCAGGGCGATCGTCGTCTTGCCGGAACCCGCCACGCCCTGTACGACCAGCGCGCGTTGCAATTTGTGGCGGATGATGACGTTCTGCTCCGCCTGAATGGTGGACACAACATCGCGCAGCCTGTCGCCGCGCACCTCGCCGAGCACGCCCATTAAATACGCGTCCTGCGCGGCCACGTCCGTGTCAAAGATTGTTTCCAGCCGGCCGTTTTTGACGCCCAGCTGGCGCTTGAGCGACAGAACGCCGGCAATCGCGCCGTCGGGCGCCGTATAGCTGATAGGGCCCAGCTGACCGGCATAGTACAGGTTCGCCACGGGCGCGCGCCAGTCAACGACCACGGGTTCCAGCGACTCGCCGTGCATCACGCCCCATTTGCCGATGTAATACGTCCGCATTTGCCCATCGCTGTCAGGCGTGAAATCCACACGCGTAAAATACGCGCGGTCCGCCGCCAGCCTGAGATGGCTAAGCGCCTGCACCTTAAAGGAGAACAGGTTCTCGGCCACGATCAGGTCGCTGGAGTAGATACCGCCCGCGCGAAGCCGCTCCATCACGACCTCTTTTTCCTGCACCTCCACCTCGTCCGCCAGGCGGTCTGTCTCATGGCGGATGAGGGCGAGGGTTTGGGTGAGGTGTTCGGTTTCCTCACGCGCGGCCGGATGGTTTGGTTCTGTCATGGAGCCTCCTTGGGGAGCGGAGAGGGCGGAGGAACGCAAAAAAGGAACTGCCCCCTTGAACCTCGGCCAGGGGGCTTCCCGCCGTGAGGCGGAAAAGGAGGGATTTTAAGGGATTTTCATCCTTAAGCGAAGGGCCGGGAGGCAGAAACCTCCGGCGTTCTCCCGCTATCCCTCTATGACTGCCTTGATCCTGCGAACGCCCGCGGAAGACGACTCCTCTTTTTGAATCTTGAAACCGCCAAGCTCGCCTGTGCGGCCCGCGTGCGGCCCGCCGCAGATTTCTTTGGAGAAGATGCCCATGGTGTACACCTTGACCTTTTCGCCGTATTTTGACTCAAACAGGCCAATGGCGCCTTGGCCTTTGGCCTCCTCCACGGTCATTTCCGCGCATTCCACCGCCGCGTCGGCACGGATGGATTCGTTTACCAGCCGCTCCACTTCTTGCAGCTCCTCAACTGTCATCCGGCGGCCAAAGGAGAAATCAAACCGCAAGCGCTCAGCGGTGATGTTGGAGCCTCTCTGCGCAACCTCTTCCCCCAGCACCTTGCGCAGCGCGGCGTGCAGGAGGTGCGTGGCCGTGTGCAATCTCGCGGTCTGCTCGCCGTTGTCGGCCAGGCCGCCCTTGAAGCGCTGTTCCGCGCCAGCCTGAGAGCGTTGCTGGTGCCTGCGGAAGTGGGCGGAAAAACCATTCTCGCCGTCCACATCCACCGACAGGCCATGCTCCGCGGCCAATTCAACGGTCATCTCAATGGGGAAGCCGTAGGTGTCGTAGAGGGTAAAGGCGCGCTTGCCGTCGATCACGCGCGGCAGGTTGTGCTTTTCCATGGCTTCCAGAATTTTCGCGAACTCACGCTCGCCCTGCTGCAGCGTGCGGGCGAAACGCTGCTCCTCCAAAAGAAGCTGCTCTTTGATGAAGGCTTCCTTCTCTCGCAGCTCCGGGTATACGCCCTTATACATATCGATGACTAAGCCCGCAACGATGGCGGTGAACCCATCCGGCGCGCCAAGCCGGATGCCATACCGCACCGCGCGGCGGATCAGCCTGCGCAAGATGTACCCTTGATCCACATTCGCGGGGGTCGTGCCGTGCGGATCCCCGATCATGAAGGCGGAAGTGCGGATATGATCCGCGATGATGCGGAACGCGCGGGCCGCCTGTTCGTCCCGGCCGTAGGTTTTGCCGGTCAGCTCGCCGATTTTTGCCAAAATGCCGGTGAACAGCTCGGTTTCGTAGACGCTTTTTTTGGCCGTCAGCACGCACAGCGTGCGCTCCAACCCCATGCCGGTATCCACGTTAGGGTGGGAAAGCGGCGTAAAACTTCCATCCGCCTGCTTGTTGTATTGCATGAACACATCGTTCCAAATTTCAAGATAGCGGCCGCAGCCGCAGGCAGGGGAACAGTCCGGGCCGCACGGCGGCTTATCCGTGATGACGAACATCTCCGTATCCGGGCCACAGGGGCCTGTTTGCCCCGCGGGGCCCCACCAGTTATTCTCTTTGGGCAGAAAAAAAATGCGCTCCGCCGGCACGCCCATGCTCCGCCACAGCGCGAAGGATTCCTCGTCGCGCGGGGCGTTTTCATCGCCCGCGAACACGGAAAAGGCCAGCTTCTGCGGGTCAAGATTCAAATATTCCCCGGAGGTGAGAAATTCCCACGACCACGCGATAGCTTCTTTTTTAAAGTAGTCGCCCAGCGACCAGTTGCCCAGCATCTCAAAGAAGGTCAGGTGGGACGCGTCCCCCACCTCGTCAATGTCCACGGTACGGACGCACTTTTGCGCGTCCGTCAGCCGCTTGCCCGCCGGGTGTGGCTGCCCCAGCAGATAGGGAACCAGCGGGGG
>WRGP01000143.1 GCA_009787135.1 Bacillota bacterium
GCGCCTGCGGCGAGCATCCGCAGGCGGCGGATTCGGTAGGCGTCAACGTATACAAGGTGCGGTACGCGGGCGTCGCCATCTCCGGCGCGCTCGCGGGCTTGGGCGGGCTGGTGTTTGTGGTGCCTACCTCCACCAACTTCAACGCCACTGTGTCGGGCTACGGCTTTCTGGCGCTGGCCGTGCTGATCTTTGGCCAGTGGAAACCGGCTCGCGTCTTCCTGGCCGCGCTGTTTTTCGGCCTGATGAAAACCGTCGCGTCAGCGTATTCGGGCATACCTTTGCTGAAGGATCTGCCGATCCCCAGCGATGTGTACAAGTTAATCCCCTACATCACCACGCTGGTTGTGCTGGCGTTTACGAGCAAACATTCGCAGGCGCCTAAGGCTTGCGGCGTGCCGTATGACCGGGGCAGCCGGTAAGGGGTAAAGGGGGAACGGTGAGAGGACGTCTTCTTTCTTTTCAGGCGAAAAGAAAGAAGCAAAGAAAAGCCTTCTTGGGAACAGCGGCTTGCCAAAAAGACAAGCCGCTGTTTTATTTCAAAAAATACACAATTGCCTCTTGACACGGATCTTTACCTCTGCCATTATGAATTTAAATTCATTGAATTGAGATTCATAATTATGAAAACACGAAATGCGCAAAAGGAAAAAAGACGGCGGGAAATACTCTATGCGGCGCTTGATTTGTTTGTCCGCAAAGGCGTAAGCGATACCAAAATAAGCGATATCGCCGAAAAAGTTGGCATGAGCATCGGCTTACTGTTCAACTACTTTGAATCGAAAGAGGCGCTCTATTACGCCCTTTTGCAAATCGGCCTGGAAGCGGCAAAAAGCGTCTCGGAATTCCCCTATGAAAAGCCACTTGCTTTTTTCACGGCATCAGCCGAATACATCTTCAGCGCTACGGTTCAGGAGCCCGTCGTAGCGCGGATATTTGTGCTGATGAAGCAGGCGCAATATAGCGAAAACGTGCCCGAGGCAATTCGCGCGCAAATAACCCATAATTCCGGCATAGCCAAAGCCGCGGAGATTATCAAGCAAGGCCAAGCGGACGGCAGCGTGAAAAGCGGCGACCCGCTCGCCCTGGCGCTGGCGTTTTGGCTCTCCATTCAAAGTACTGCCGAAGCGTTTGTGCTGATGCCCGATATGCCATTCCCCAAAGCGGAATGGTTCGTGGATATTTTAAAGAATCATAAGGAGTGTTCAATATGAAAGCCATCATCGTAGGCGGCGGAATTGCCGGGCTATCAGCCGGGGTGTATGCATCGCAAAGCGGGTTCGATGTAACCATCTTTGAATCGCACAGCATACCCGGCGGCAACGCTACCGACTGGAAGCGAAAAGGATATTTTTTCGAGGGAGGACTGCACTGGCTCATCGGCTCAAAAGAAAAGACCCCGTTGCATGCTCTTTTCAAAGAAATTGGGGCCTTGCAAGAAAACAATCCTATCCATGTCAAAGATCCGTTCCTAACCTATATGGGCAAAAGGAAAAAAATCTATCTCTATAGAAATCTCGAAAAGCTCAGGCAGCATCTTGAGGAAATCTCACCCGAAGATAAGGCGGCTATAGACGAACTGGTCAAAGACGCAAAAATAATGAGCAAGATGAGCATGCCCATAGTGGATAGTAAGGGCGTAAAAGTAAAGAAAAAGGCGCGCTTTCCCCTGTCTATGTTGCTTGCCCTGCCAAAAGCTTTGCCGCTGATGAAAAAGCTTGGCAAAATTACGGCCAAAGAATATGCGGGCCGCTTTAAAAATCCGGATATAGCCTCCCTGCTTAGAAATCTTATCGCTGATGATGGATTTCAAGCCCTGCCAATTGCCGCTACGCTCGGCAGCCTTTCGATTGGGGATGGCGGGTACCCTGACGGCGGCGCGCTTCGCTTGGCAGGAAATATTGCGGACGAATTTGCGCGCCTTGGCGGAAAGATAGAGTATAATGCCATGGTCGAGAAAATACACATCCAAAATGGAAAAGCAGCCGGCGTTGTAATCGGCGGCCTACTTCACACCGCCGATGCGGTCATCGTCACGCTCGACACCCGCAAAGCGATTGACAGCCTTTTTGATCCGCCTATTGAAGAGAAATGGGCCGATGAAATGCGGCAAAATATAAAGCCCATCAATTGCTCGTTTGTTGCGCTTGGGGTTACGGCTGACCTTAGCGGCCTGCCAAGCAAAATGTGTTTTCAACTTGACACCCCTATTGTGCACTGCGGGAAAAAATTTGAGTTCATCACCGTCAATAACTATGCCGGGTTCAAAGGCTACGCGCCGGAGGGCTGTACGGCCGTCACGCTCATTTTAAACGCGGATACATATGACGCATGGAAAACGGCGAAGGCCGATGGAGTGTACGCGGAAAAAAAGGCGGAGCTTGCGGAACTGGTTATCGATACACTTGCGAATCTACTCCCGCAGACAAAGGATAACATTGAGGTATGGAATGTGGCAACCCCGCTGACCTATGAGCGTTACTGCGGAACCTGGCGCGGCTCATGGATGTCGCTTATGGGCGTGGGTGATAAGCGGTCAACGTATCCTTGCAAGCCTGAATCCATTGAAAATCTCTATTTTGCCGGACAGCGATTGCAGGTTCCGGGCGGTGTTGCCGTGGCCGCATACACAGGCCGAAATGCGGTGCAGCACCTATGCAGGGATCAAAATACGATCTTCCAGGGGAAGATGGAAGAACCGCAATGTTGATATGTTGCCGGACACCACCCAATTCAATATACCCTTTTTTCCTGACACCGCCAGGCAAACGCAGCCTGCTGTCCTTCACGCCGCGCCCGAACTTCTTCTTTATGCCAACAGCCTTCTCAAAAACGCCACCCTTCTCACAACATAGTTCGTAAACAAGAAACATACAGGGATGCTAATCAGTACAAGCACCGCGAATTTTAGAATAGGCAAAAATTTTATCGGCGCAAGCAGCAAAGAAAGCGCTATAATAATGGGGGCATGAAAAACATACACCGAGAATGCGTTGTCAGCCATCGTTTTGATCAGTTTGCTTTGTTTGTCGCACTTTTCCTTAAACAACGCGATCAGGCCAATGGACATCGCGACGGCCACAAAGGATTCCCACAGGGAATACGCGGCGCTTTGCCAGGTCAATCCGCCCATAAACAGATCAAGATGACCGCTCAGCGCCCCGCCTGAAAGCATAAGAATCGCCCAAACGATGAAACCAAGGGCGAGCCCCAGCGTTAGCCATACCCTGCCCGCGGCATAGGTAAGGTTTTCCAGCCAGTTATTGCGTTTGCATTTGATGCCTATGATGAACAAGATGATATACTGAGAAAAATAGCATAGCTGCATATTCAGTATGCTCGTGCCGATCGGCTGGATGATCCGAATGGAAAAAGCGCAAACGCTTATGAACAAGAACAAAGCAACGATCTTGTGGCTCGCGGGAAACGCTTTGTCATTGTTGCCCGCCTTTATGGCAAAAAACTTTCTCACAACCGCATACACAATGGAAAACAGCAATAGCGCAAAGGCAAACCACAGCGGGCCCGAAGCCCCGAGAAATTCAAAGCTTACGATATAGTGATAATAAGCACCGCTGCCCGAACCAAAAAGTATGCCGATAATCGGGCTGATGACAAGCATATAGAACAAAGCCGGCAAGCCAAGGCGAATGAGCCTATCCTTTATAAACTTGCCAAACCCCTTTGTATCATAGGAGGCGGGGACAAAATACCCGGCAAGCAAAAACAAAAGCCCCATGGAATAGCCCTGCGTGAAGCATAGGTAAAATCCAAAAAACACAGTATGAACGGTGTCAAGCTCTTCCGCCTCGATATAATACCAGCTTCCCAGCCCGCTATACGTCACGGCCAAGTGCAAAACAACAACGAAGAGGATCATCAAGAGCCTTAGATTGTCAAAATACAATATCCTATTTGCCTTTGCCATGCGGAACACCTCTCTACCCGCATAGTTCATAATCACGCCACCTCTGCCTCCAAAATAGGAATCTCCAGCGTAAAGGTACTCCCCATGCCCGGCTTCGACTGCACATGGATCTTTCCCCCATGCGAAGCCGCGATAATCCTCGCGATGGCCAAACCAAGTCCATGCCCGCCCGTCTGACTTCCCCGTGCTTCATCCGCGCGGTAAAACCGGTCAAACACGCGCGCCAGGTCCGCCTTTTTGATGCCCGGTCCGTTATCCTGCACCGCAATATACAGCGCCTTGTCCCTTTGTTCGCTGCTGATGGTCACCCTGCCCCCCACCCGGGTATACTTGATGGCATTGTCCACGAACACCCGCACCACCTGCTTAACCGTCTGCCTGTCCGCGATGAGCGTGCACTCGGCGATTTTCCCCATTTCGATCTGATGTCCCTTGGCGATGATCGCCGTCTCCTTGGCCATTTCGCGCAGCATCTCGGCGCTGTCAAACGGCTCATAGGAGAGCGTGAGCGTCTTCTTGTCGTGGCGCGCGAGAAACAGCAGGTTTTCCACCAGTTCCTTCATGCTCTGCGTCTCGCTGGTGATCGCCTCAATGGCCTCGTCCCGCACATCGGGGTTATCCTTCCCCCATCGCTCAAGCAGGCCCGCATAGCCTTGAATCACGGCGATGGGCGTACGAAGCTCGTGGGACGCGTCGGACACAAACTGCTTCTGCCTGTTGTAGGCGGCCTCAATGCGGTCGAGCATGTCGTTGATAACCACCGCCAAATCGCGGAGCTCGTTTTGCGTGCCCGCCACGTTGATGCGCGCCGACAGGTTTTTTTCGTTCATCTGCTGGGCCGTCTCCGTAATGTCGTATATGGGCCGCAGCAGCTTTCGGTTCACGCGCTTGCCCCGCGTGAGGAACGTGAAGGACACCCACCCCAGCATGGCCAGCAGGCCCCAAAGCAGGCCCGACAGGACGCGCCAGTCTTCCTCCAGCGAGAACAGAAGCTGCACATAGCCCGCCCGGTACGGCTCAATGTACTGCACGCGGACGCGGAAGGGCTCAAGCTCCCAATGCGCGCCCCAGCCGGCATGCGCGGTAAAGCCGTCGGGTGGCTCGGGTGTGTCCAGCAGGACCATCTCCACCCCCGGCGCCTCAGGGTTTGGCAGCAATTCCAACGCTTCCCGCCTGCGCGCCGCGTAGCTTGGCGCAAGCAAATATCCGTAAAGAATCGACAAAATCAAGGCCAGCGGGATGAACATGCGCATCAGCAGCAGCGCGTACGTGGCCGATGTCCGAAGGCTGATGGACAGGCGGATATAGCGGCTCAGGCGGGAAGAATACCCATGCACGCGGCCGCTGGTGCGGTTGAATAGATTATCCTCGTGGCGTTTCGCTTTTTTCTTGCTCATATTTAAATAAATAGCCGACGCCGCGGATCGTGTGAATTGTCTTCACGTGGAAGCGCTCGTCCAGCTTCTGCCTCAAATAGCGGATATACACATCGACGACGTTCGTGTCTCCATCATACGACCAGCCCCAAACCTTTTCCAGCAATTCATCGCGCGTGAGCACGCGGCCGCGATTTTGGAGCAGGCACTCCAGCAGATCAAACTCCGTCTTGGTCAGCTGCAGGGACTTTTCGCCAAAGAGGACGCTGCGGCCGCCGGCATCCAGCGTGAGCTGCCCTTCGGTGAACCTTTCGGGCTGCTTGGGCATAGCCGCCAGCCGGCGCTTGAGGAGCATGCGGATGCGCGCCAGCAGTTCCTCAATGGCGAACGGCTTTGTCATGTAGTCGTCCGCGCCCATGTCCAGCCCCATGACCTTATCCGTCACATCGTCCTTGGCCGTGAGCATCAGGATGGGCAGCGTGGCCGTGCCTTCCTGGGCGCGCAGGCGGCGGCATACCTCAATACCGCTGATGCCCGGCAGCATCAGATCCAAAACAAGCAGGTCGGGCTGAAAGCTGCCTGCCGCCTTGAGCCCTTCCAGCCCGTCGCCCGCCGTTTGCACGTCGTACCCTTCGTGCTTGAGCTCCAGCTCCACAAAGCGGGCGATTTTCGCTTCATCTTCAATGATTAGAATTTTACTCAACCGTGATCTCTCCGCCCTCATCATCATCGTCGTCGTTATGCTGATTGTACTTGTTGATCTCGTTGCGCACGGTCTCCGTCACGGTCGAGGCGGTTTTTTTGATGTTATGGACCGCCTTGTCCACAAACGTCTCCACATCCTCCGGCATGGGACCGTTCTCCACCTTCTTGACCTTGACGCGGTAGCCCATCCCGAACATCAGGGCTACGGAGCCAACCGCCAGCCAGGGGGCGAGAATCGCCGCGCCCGCGCAATACGGCGCGCTGAGGTTGGCAACCACCTGCTTGTCCCCGTTTTCCACCACCACGCGGTGCTTGAACGCGTCGCTGACAAACCCGGACGCCTGCTTCTTGGCATCCTTCTTCTTTTTCCCGCACTTGGCCTGCGGGTTGCTATACTGCGCCTGCTCCGCCGCCGGGCCTTGCGCGTACACGCGCCCCTGGCGCTCCAGCTCTACCAGCACGCGCATGACATTGCCGTCAAACTGCTCCAGCAGGGACGACGCCTCCTCATAGGATACGTCGGCCTTTTCCCTCAGGTACTCGATATTGGAGAGCAAATCGTTGTTCGTCATTTTTGTTTCCTCCTTACAATTTGATTTTTCAAGTAGGTTTTCCCCTTGACATGCGCAGGATACCATGTTTTAGCCGCGTTTGCTTGTGAACTCGCTAAATGGCAGATTAGAGGCTGATAAGAATTTTTGACATTACGTCTTCATGATCAAAAGACTTGCCGCGTAGCAGGCCGCCAGCGCCAGCACGATGGTAGCGCCGGACGCCGTGCCCCACGCGAACGAAAGCAGCAGGCCGAGGATTCCGCATACAAGCGCGATCAGCACGGCAAACAGATGGTACCGGCGCACGTTGCGGGCCACATTGCGCGCCGAGGCGCTGGGCAGCACCAGCATAGCGCTGATGATCAGCACGCCCACCCAGCGGATGGACAGCATCACCACCACCGCCAGCAGGCAGGCAAACCCCGCCTCCATAAGGCGCGTACGCACGCCGCGGCTGGCGGCCAGCGTTTCGCTGACGCTTGTCAGCAGCAGAGGGTTATAAACAAAAACCCAATACAAAAGTGTCGCCGCGAG
>WRGP01000144.1 GCA_009787135.1 Bacillota bacterium
TCCGGCTCTTCCTCCTCCGGCATCACCCAAGCCGTGCTCTGCTTTTCCAAAGCCAGACGCTGCTGCTCCAGCCGTTCGGCCTCACGGCGCTCGGCGTCGACGCGGACGAACTCCTGCTCGATTCGCTTGAGCGTCGCTAAGGTTTCCCCCGCGCTCCTGCTCACGCGCAGGACTTCCTCCAGAAGCCTTCCAGCGTTGATGGATAATTCCTTGGTTGCTTCCTGTACCTTGAGTTTGGACATTCGGCCCTCGCACCCCCGAATATTTGAAATAGCCAGCGCTTACAGCAGCGATTCCACCTTGTCTTGAAGCGGCCCCTTTGCCATCACCGCGACCATGCGGTTTGGCTTGCCAATAGCTTTGCCCAGGCTATCCACGCTGATTTCATATAGCGGAACACCTTTGGCCTTGCACAGCGCGGCATATTTGCCGCGCGTTCCCGGCGATACCCCCGCGTCCATCAGCGCCAGCGCCGCGCGGCCCGCGCGAATCTCCCTCTCGCAGAGGCTTTCGCCGCTTGTCACCCGGCCGGCGCGCACCGCAAGGCCCAGCATGCTGAGCGCCTTTGCCTCATCCATCGGCCTTGAGCGATGCGCTGAGCGCCTCAAAAACCTCCGGCGCGACCGGATGCTCCAGCGCGCGCTCCAACTGACGCGTCTTCACGGCCTTTTGCAGGCACGGCTGCAGCGGACACACATAGGCGCCCCGGCCCGGCATCTTGCCGGTTCGATCCAGCGCGATCTCGCCCTGCTGCGATTTAACCACGCGAAGCAGCTCCCGCTTTGGTTTCATCTCACGGCACCCCACGCACATGCGCATGGGAATTTTACGCGGCTTCACGCTTCAGGCGCCTCCAAATCATCCGCGCCAGCCGCCCAATCAGAAACTTCCCCGCCCATGCCTTCCAGGGGCGGCTCGTCATAGGCGACGGTCTCCGGATCCCCGATGAACATCTCCTCGGCCTGCGACTGGCTTTTGATGTCAATCTTCCACCCGGTCAGCTTAGCGGCAAGCCGCGCGTTCTGCCCCTCCTTGCCAATGGCCAGAGAAAGCTGATTATCGGGAACGATCACGCGGCACGCCTTTTGCTCCTCGGCGATAAAGACGCTGAGCACGCGCGCCGGGTTGAGCGCGTTGGCGATAAACTCCGCGGGATCGGGGGACCACTTGATGATATCGATCTTCTCGTTTTTCAATTCCGCCACCACGCGCTCCACGCGCGTGCCGCGCGGGCCAACGCAGCTTCCGACCGGATCGATCATGGGATCAATGGAGAAAACGGCCATCTTCGTGCGGGAGCCTGCCTCGCGGGCAATGGACTTGATCTGCACGATGCCGGCCTGGATCTCCATAGACTCCAGCTCAAACAGGCGCTTGACAAGCCCCGGGTGCGTGCGCGACACGACCACCTGCGGCCCCTTTGAGGTGCGCTGCACCTCCAGCACATACACCTTGATGCGGTCGTTGACGCTGAGCTCCTCGCCCGGCATCAGGCCTTGCGCCTCCAGGATACCCTCTGTCTTGCCAAGCTCCACATAGACGCTCTTGCCTTCCACGCGCTGCACGATCGCGGTGAGGATTTCGTTTTCCTTCTCGATATACTCATCATAGATGATGCCGCGTTCCGCCTCGCGGATGCGCTGCATGATGACCTGCTTGGCCGTCTGCGCGGCTACGCGGCCAAAATTGCCGGGCGTTACTTCCACCTTGACAATATCGCCCACCTCATAGTTGGGCTGTATATCGCGCGCCTCCCCGACAGAGATTTCGATGGAATCATCCAGCACCTCCTCGGAGACAAGCTTGCGGGCGAACACCTGCACGCCGCCGGTCACGCGGTCAATGCTTACATCCACGTTCTGCGCGTTCGCGGCGCTCTTTTTAAAATTCTTGCGGTACGCCGACTTGAGCGCCTCCTCAATGGCGCCGAAGAGAATTTCTTTATCTATGCCCTTTTCCTTTGCCAGCATGCCGACGGCTTCAATGACGTCCCTGTTCATTTTTCGCCCCCTCCCTCATCTTCCTCAAAAACGATCACGGGCCGGATCACAGCCGCGTCGCGCCGATTCATCGCGCGCTCCCCCGAAGCGGTCAGCAGGAGGAAGGTTTCCGCGTCATACCCCGCGAGGGTCCCAACCAGCGACTTGACCCCGTTGACCGGCTTGTAGAGCGTTACCTCCACCTGGGTATTCAAAGCGCGCGCGAAATCTCGGTCCGTCTTCAGTGGCCGGTCCACGCCTGGCGATGAAATTTCAAGAAAATCATAATCGACCGGCTCCAGTTTCGGCTGCACCGCGCGGTGAAATTTTTCGCAGTCGTCCAGCGTGATGCCGCCTTCTTTATCCAGATAAACGCGCAGATAACGCCCGGGCCCTTCCTTCACCAATTCGGCGTCTATCATTTCAAAACCCATTTCAGCCGCCAGCGCCTGGCTAAGCGGGATGACAAAGGTATGGAGATCGCTTTTCGCCATGCTCGCTCCTCGTGTTTCTCTCAGGCGCGCCGCGTTTGCGCCTTATCAACAGAAAAGAGCGGGACGGTCCCACTCTCTACCTTGCTGCGACAACATAAAACGGTTAACCCACGTTTTTTAGTATACCACGCATCCATAAAGAAAACAAGCCTTAAATCAAGGCAAATTTGACAATCCCCCTCCGTGCGGGCATAATAGACGCAGGTCGAACGCCGTCGAACGCTACAGAAGGGGCGCTGCACACATGCTATTCAATTCGCTCGATTACCTGCTGTTCTATCCCGTCGTGTTGCTGTTCTATTTCCTGATCCCCAGGCGTTTCCGCTATATCTGGCTTCTCGCGGCGAGCTACTATTTCTACGGGTGCTGGAGCGTCAAGTATGCCCTTCTCATGCTCATCTCCACGCTGATTACTTTCGTAAGCGGCCTGCTCATCCAGCGGAGCCGCGATAAACAAAGGCCCGGTTTGGCGAAGCTTTGCGTGGCGGGTAGTTTTATCATCAACCTGGCCATCTTAGGGTTTTTCAAGTATTCCAACTTTCTCATCGAAAACCTCAACGCCTTGCTTATTTTTCTTGGTCAGGGCAAGCAGGTCGGCGCGGTGCCCGGGCTGATCCCCGTGGTCGGCATCTCGTTTTACACGTTTCAGGCGCTGAGCTATACGATGGACGTATATCGCCAGGATGTGCCCACGGAAAAAAATGTGTTTCAATACGCGCTGTTCGTCTCCTTTTTCCCCCAGCTGGTCGCGGGCCCTATTGAGCGCACAGGCAACCTGCTTTCGCAGCTCAAAGAGCCTCAAAAATTTACGGTTGAAAACGCCCGCGGCGGCTTGCTGCTCATCGCCTGGGGGCTGTTCATCAAAGTTGTGCTGGCGGACAACCTGGCCCGCATTGTCAACCCCGTCTACGCGAACTACACGGCATACAGCGGCGTGGAGATCATCCTGGCCACCTTCGCGTTCGCGTTTCAGGTCTACGGCGATTTCGCCGGATATTCCTACATCGCGCGCGGCAGCGCGGAAATACTGGGCGTGAGCCTTATGGAAAACTTCCGCTGCCCGTATTTGGCCGTGAGCGTCGCGGATTTCTGGCGGCGCTGGCACATTTCGCTGACGACCTGGTTTAAGGACTACCTGTACGTTCCGCTGGGCGGCAACCGCAAGGGCACCCTGCGAAAGTATGTCAACACCATGATCGTCTTTATCGTCAGCGGATTTTGGCACGGCGCCAATTGGACGTTTGTGCTCTGGGGCATGATGAACGGGGGGCTTATTATCCTGGGCGAGGCAGCCAGGACGCTCAGGCGGAAAGCGGTTGCCGCATTTCATATCAACACCGAATCCTTTAGCTATACCCTATGCCGCCGCATGCTGACCTTCCTGCTGATCAACTTCACCTGGATTTTTTTTCGCGCGAAGACCCTTGCGGACGCCTGGGGCATGCTGCAAAAGATTTTTCTGGACACACGGCTGCCCAAGCTGTTTTCCCTCTCCATTTTTAATATCGCCATCAACGCGCAGGTAACCGTCGTCGCGCTCACTTCCATGATGATCCTGCTATTTGTGGATGCGCGGAAAAACCGCGGGCATCAAGTACGGCAATGGGTGCTTGAGCAGGGCGCGCCGGTGCGCTACGGCATCTACCTGGGCCTGATGTTCGCGATCATTCTCTTTGGCGCGTTTGGCAACGCGCAAATTCAGACGCAGTTTATCTACTTTCAGTTTTAGCGGGGAGGGCCGTCTATGCGGCGAAAAATTGTCGTCTTCTTTGTCAAGGCCGGGCTGGTGTTCTGCCTGGTCATAGCGTTCCTCTTTGGGGTCGTGACGCCGCAATATTCGCTGGGGTTCAACGCGGCGCTGGTCGATAAGGCCGCGAGGCTCCGCTCCCTTCAGGGGCCGAAAATCGTGCTCATCGGCAATTCCAACCTCGTCTTTGGCATAGACTCCCCGCGGCTTGAGGAGGCGTTTGGCATGCCCGTCGTGAACATGGGGCTGCACGGCGGCGTGGGCAACGCGTTCCATGAGGCGATGGCAAAACTGAACGTGCGGGCAGGCGACATCTACATCGTCTGCCATACCGAGTATGATGATTTGGACACCATCGATGACCCGAGCCTTGCATGGCTGGCGCTGGAGAACCACTTCAATTTATGGCCGCTTCTGAGGCCGCGCGACGTGCCCTCCATGTTCCATGCCTTCACCGCGTATCTGCGAAAGGCGCTGGACCTTTGGGCCGACGGCACGGGCAACCAAGCCACGGAGGACTGTTATTCCCGCCTGGCCTTCAACGAGTATGGCGACGACGTCTATCCGCGCCCCGTCCGCCCGTATTCCATGGAAATTGATTTTGCCTCGCAGGAGGTTCCCAGCGTCGGCGAGGTAACGGTGAGGCGGCTCAACGCGCTGAACGGCTATCTAACGAGTCGGGGCGCCACCCTGCTGGTGGCCGGATACCCTATTGCCAACGGCGAGTATACGCCGTCTGTGGCGGACTATGAGGCGTTCCAGGAGGCGCTGGAAGCCGCGCTTGATTGCCCGGTTATCTCGTATTTTCCAGATTATATGCTCGACTACGACTATTTCTATGATACCATCTACCATTTGACCGATGACGGCGTGCACATGCGCACTTCCCTGCTCATTGAGGAACTGGACGTGTGGATGGAGCGAAACGGGGAAATCAATCCTTCCTGATGCCGACGGGCCTTTATGGAAAGAAGACGCCCTTCGTTCCCCTTCCACGCCAACCCAAAGAAAACAAGGGCTGCCGCGCATCTCTCCGCGCGGCAGCCCTTTCGGTTCGATTAGTCTCCCTTACTTCTCCACAATCGCGTACTGCCAAGTTTCCTCGCCTGTGCTCAAAAACAGCACATTGGAGACAAAGGGCTTGAGCAGGTACGGGTTCGTATAGAAGTACAGCGGCGCGGCGCCGCCGGTGGCCATCAGAACCTTCTCCGCCTCGGCGCACAGCGCGGCGCGCTCCGCCGCATCCGTAGAGGCTTTGATCTTCGCCACGAGCGCGTCATACGCGTCCGCCCAGGTCTGATCGCCGTTCAGGCCCCAGTACGCGCCCAGCCCGGCGTCCGCCGTCACTTCGCTGGCCTTCGTATAGGCGCCGACATCCTTGCCAAGGCGCGGATAGTTGTTGCCCGAGTTGGTGATAAAAATCTCTAAGAAGTTCACGCAGTCGCTAAAGTCCGCAATCCAGCCCATGCGCGCGGCCTCGGCGTCGCCCTTCTTGAGCTTATCCTGCAGGGTCGCCCAAGCTTCGGTGTTGATCGTGCTGGTGATGCCAAAGCTGTTCCAGATCTCCTGCACATATTCGATGATCAGCTTATTCGCGCCGGCATTGTTAAAGGAAAACTCAATGGCGGGCACGTCGGTAAACTTGATATCTCCGCCTTCAATGCTGCCGATATAGGCGTAGCCCAAGTCAATCAGCATCTGGCAAGCTTCCGCCTGATCCTTCGTATACTTGGCGTTCAGCTCAGACTCCGTGTCCGTGCCGGTATACCATGTGCCATAGCCCTCGGCGGCTCGTACGTTTTTATTCAGGCCATCGGCCAAGCCGGTCGGATAGAAGCCCGTCGCCGGGGCCTGTCCGCCTTGGGTGATGAATTCCACCAGCTCCACGCGGTCGGGCATCATGCCAAGGGCAATGCGGGCCTTCGATTGCTCCTGCACGGTCAGCTGCTTGCCGGCGGGCGAGAGATCCTTGTGCACATTAAAGAGAATATAATAGGTACCGATGTAGTCGCCAAACTTGAGTTCGCCCGGGTATGTCGCCTGAATGCGCGGATACTCGGCCGGGTCAATGGACTGGTTGACATACTCGATCGTATCGTTTTCATAGGCGGTCAGGATCGCCACGTTGTCCTCGGACAGGTAGGAGTTCACGCCCGAGAGCGTCACCGCGTCCGCGTTCCAATAAAACTCATTCTTCTCCCAAGAAATCACGTCGTCCACCGCGTATTTGGTCATGCGGAACGGGCCCATGCCGATATAGGTCTCCGGCTTGGTTGCCCAGACACCTTCGTTGTCCACAACGGATTCCTTCACCACGTAGAACGTTGGGAACGAAGCCAAGTTGAGGAAGTATGGAGTCGGGTTGATCAATTTGACGGTGAACGTGCGGGCTTTCTCATCCGCGACGATGTTGAGGCTGTCGGGATAGCCCTCGATCACGTCAAACATGAAGCCATAATCCGCGCCGAGCGCTTCTCCGGCCGCGCGCCGCCACGAGAATTCCACGTCCTTGACGGAGAAATCGGATCCATCCGACCACTTCAGGTTCTCGCGTAGCGTGAACACGTACGTCAAGCCGTCCTCGGACACGGTGTAGGACTCCGCCAATTCAGGCTGCAGACTGCCCACGCCGTCCACATAGCGATAACCCATCAGGCCGGCCTGCCCCAACTTAAGGATGTTCATGCCGTTCACCGCGCTGTTGAGGGCAGGGTCAATGGACAGCGGCGTGCCGCCGCCATACATCATGGAGACGACTGGAAGGTCAACCTCCGCTACCGTCTTTACTGTCACCGTGACATCCGTCACGTCTGCCGCCAGCGTGACCGCGTTAGCTTCCAGCGCGGCAGCCTCCGCCGCTTCCGCTTCCGCCGCGGCCGCCTCCGCGGCAGCAGCCTCCGCAACCGCAGCTTCCGTAGCCGCGGAAGCCTTC
>WRGP01000145.1 GCA_009787135.1 Bacillota bacterium
CCCCGCCGATGATCAACAGCCGCATCCCGCATCGCCTCCGATGCAACCTATGCGGCGGGCACGGGGAAGGTGAGGGGCGGAACGCAAAAGAAGGGGCTGACACGCTTGGATGTAAAAATCCTTTTCGTGTCAGCCCTTTTTTGAGAAGGGAGGGATAGAATTGTACAGTTTAGGCTGTTGTCGGTTGATGATTCAACGGCGCGGCCCATGTATCCATTCGATACATGGTTTATAGGGACGCCTACAGCCTCACCTCATGCCCCGCCCTGGCGGATTCGTAGATCGCGTCCAGGATGCGCATGATCATGACGCCGTCCTCCGCCGGGTTCCGGCAGGGCGCGCGCTCCCGCACGCAGTCCACAAAATGATCGATCTCTTTGTAAAACAGCCCGTCAAACGACAGCGCGGTGGGCGTGGCAAGCGTCACATTCGTCATATGGCCGTTCCACTCGCCGAAGATATCCAATTCCGGCTCCAGCTTGGCGCCGGCCTTTGTGCCAAACAGCTCCACGCGGCCGATATCCTCTTTGATGTTGAGCGAAAAGCTCGCGTCCACGTTCACGACAGCCCCGTTTTCATAGCGGATCATCGCGGTGGCAAAGTCCTCCACATCGCAGATGTCGTGATCCGTGGCGCTCGCGGCCACATACCCAGGCTTTGACTTGATGTTCTCCCTGGCGAACAGCTTCCGGAACGTCGCGCCGTAGACGGAGGCAGGTTTTGGGTTGCCCATCAGGTAGCGCGTCATGTCGATGACATGCACGCCCAAATCAATCAGCGGGCCGCCGCCGGAGCGGGACTTGTCCCCAAACCAGCCGCCCGGGTTGCCCTTGCGGCGAAGGTAGGTGGCCTTGGCATGGTATATCTCGCCAAAGTCGCCCTTTTCAATAAACGCCTTGAGAAGTTCGGTGTCATTGCCAAACCGACGGACAAAGCCGATCATGAGCAGCTTGCCGCATCGCTCGGCGGCTTCTTCCATTTTCCGCGCCTCCCGAGCGCTTATGGCCATGGGCTTTTCACACAGCACGTTCGCGCCGGCCTCCAGCGCCGCGATCGTGCAGGGCGCGTGCTCGCTGTTCCACGTGCATACGGACACCGCGTCCAAATGTTCCCTGGCGAGCATCTCCTTATAGTCCGTGTAGAGGCGCGAAACGCTATACGCCCTGCCCCGCTGCCGAAGAAGCGCCTCGTTTAGGTCGCACAGGCTGACGATCTCCACATGGGGGTTCTTCTGGTACGCGTCCAAATGGGCCTGGGAAATGGTGCCCGCGCCAATGACGCCAGCCTTGATTGTTTTCATCCGCCCGCTCCTTTGGGGTTATTGACGAGAAAAGGCCATTCAAGTTGAAAATGAACCCATTTTCAACTTGAATGACTATATAACACAAAAATAAGTCAAAAGTCAATAAACAAATCGTCAAGGTGGGATTGTTAAGGGCAAAGCCCGTAAGCAGGGGTTCTAGGGGGACGGCGTCCC
Organism: Bacillota bacterium; assembly: GCA_009787135.1. GTDB lineage: Bacteria > Bacillota > Clostridia > Christensenellales > Aristaeellaceae > Avichristensenella. The sequence goes on from WRGP01000145.1 coordinate 1,478, forward strand.
CCTACGTTCCGCCTCGCCTCAATCGCCGCAATTGCATCCTCTCTTCAAGACCAGCACGCCCCGCCCAGCCCTTGCCTCCTCCATGCCCGGGTTGAGCCGCGCGATGCTCTCCGTGGTCACGCGCTGGCGCTTGGCGATATCCCAGAGGGTTTCTCCTTGCTGGGGCCATACCATCACCAGGCCGCTTCGCTCCGGCACCGACAGGTCGCGATGCACGCCCACCGGCAGCGATATCGGCCGCGCCTTGACGGCGTCCGCTTCCAGCCCCATGCGGTACTTGAGTTCCACCCTGTCCGACGCGATGCCCTCCGCCTGCACATCCTCCGTCACCAGGCGAACGGCCGCGCCCGCTGGCAGCGCCCCTTGGAACGCGATACGGAACGGTATCTCCTGCCGCACCGTGGTCATTGCCTCCCCATTGGCCGGCATGTACATCACCTGGGCATCGAGAATCCCTTCCACCACCGTGCGCCCGCCTACCTGGTCGTGGCCTGCCATGGTCGGCGTGAGAAGCGCGCCAAGCACCCTGCTTATGGGCGGCGCTCCCTCCGGGAGGTGCATCACCAGCTTGTCGCTCTCCATCGCGCTGATGCTGTCAACGCCCGCGAAGCACGAGATGGACTCCGCCACGAGCGTGAACGTCTCCCCCGACAGCGTGTAGGCGTCCCGAAGCGACTCCACCGTCACATCCGTAAAGGACTCGACCTCCAGATCCAGCACCGTCTCCGTTCGAAGCACGCGCATGCCGTCCCCCGTGTCCACCGAGGACGCCACCACATCCTGTACCTGCACGCGCGCACGCATATCATCGCCCGCGTCCCCCTGTAAGTCAACGGCCTGTTCAAAGGGGAACAGGTGCTGCGTGACGACAAGCGGCACATCCGCCTCAGCGCCCGCGTGATACACCTCCAGCGTCACATCGCCTTCGATGTTGGCGCGCCCGGACCCGCCGGACACGCTGCGCACATGCGGCGTCGCGCGGGCATAGAGCGTCTCATGGACGCCGAGCTGCGAGTTCAAATCAAACTCCTCTCGCAGCAAGGCCGAGGCGTGGCCTGACGCGGCATGGCGCGTCAGCGCATAGGTCTGTTCAAGGGTTTGCAGGCCTTCGACCCCTGTCACGCCTGTCACAACCTCCAATTGTTCGGGCGAAAAAACACGCGCCGCGACATCTACCACACCGCGCAAACGCATGCGCCCGCTAACCGGCTGCGCCGTCGCGCTCTGTATGCTGCCCACCACCTGCGGGCGCATCTGCGCCGTCACGCCCGCCATATCCGCCATGTGGTTAAACGAGCAATTCGCCTCCAACACGCGCACGGTTTCGTCCCCCTGCCGGTAGAGCACCTGAAACACCACCGTGCCGTCCATGGCAAGCCGGTCCGTCTGCGGCTCCACGCTGGAAATGACAAGCCGCGCCTCGCAGCCGAGCACCGTCGCCTCCTCGCGGATTCCGCCGGGGAGAGCCACCTCGCCTTCCACCAGTGTTTGCTCGGCAACCTCCGAGGCCAGCCGTTCGATTTCCACGCTTTCGCGCAAAACAGTTTCGTCCATTTTCTCATCCTCCCCGTCGGGTGATTCCCATCCACCCTATGAGGAGGTTGTACCAATTATGCCAACGCGGAACGCTCCAAACTCAGTTTATCCGCGACCAGGGCGATGAACTCGCCGTTGGTCGGCTTATTCTCCAGCGTGCATACATTGGAACCAAACACCTGATTGATCACCTCAATGCGCCCGCGGCCCCACGCCACCTCAATGGCGTGGCGGATGGCCCGCTCCACCTTGCTCGATGTGGTATTAAAGCGGTGCGCGATGCCGGGGTACAGCTCTTTGGTGATCCGGTTGATCATATCGGGCTGCTCCATCACCACCTTGACAGCTTCCCTGAGGAACTGGTAGCCCTTAATGTGCGCGGGCATGCCGATGGTCAGAAACATGTTGGCGATGCGCTCGTCTATAGATTTGGCCCGCGTACCCTGCACTGTGGCGCCAATCTCGGGTGTGCTCTTGCGCATACCCGCCGTTTCCATGACGCGTTGGTGGAGCAGCTCAAAATCGAAAGGCTTCACCATATAATAGCGGACGCCCAGCTCAATGGTTCGGCTGATAAAATCGTCACGGCACAGAGCGGTAAGCGCGATAACTTCCGGCCTTTCCTCCGACTTCTTTTGGCGAAGGCGTGTAAGCAGCTCAAACCCGTCCATCTGCGGCATAATCATATCCAAAAGCATTACATCTGGATTGACTTCATCAATGCGCTTGAGGGCTTCCACGCCGTTGGACGCGGTGCCAACCACGGAAATATCCTCCCGCATTTCAAAATAATCGCCCAGCATCCGACGAAGTTCCGCATTGTCTTCCACAATCATTAACTTAACACGTTCCATTTGATGCGCACCCCTTTGTCATTTTTTGTCTAACATTGTCTGTGCCAATATGATAATTACATTATAGCACAACTTTGCTTCAATTGGAAGTATTAGTTTGCATTTTTTACAAAATATGGGAAATTTACTATTAGAAGTATCTTGCGGGTACTATATTGATTTTCATAGGCAAAGCGGAAAATGCTTATGAACAACGCCTGTTTTATTTTGTATGCCCATTGTGAAAGCAAGGAGGACATTCTGCGTCATATTGCTGTACACCCCTCCCCGCCTGCCCCTTTTTTACGCCTCCACCCACCTTTTCGCCCGTTCCAACGCGCGGCTCCACCCGCGCAGGCAAGCCGCACGCTCACGCTCCTCCATCTTGGGCGAAAACGTCAAATCAGGCTTCCATATCGTATACATATCCTCCACATCGCACAGCGCGCCCACCGCCAGCCCCGCCATCATCGCGGTGCCCAGCGCCGTGGTTTCAATCACCTTCGGCCGCTCAACCGGCCTATTGAGCATGTCCGCCTGAAATTGCATCAGAAAGCCATTGGCGCACGTCCCGCCGTCCGCGCGCAGCCTTCCCGGCCAATACCCGCAGTCGGCCGCCATGGCTGCCACCATATCCACGCTTTGATACGCGACGGCCTCCAGCGCGGCGCGCACAATATGCGCCCGGCCCGTCCCGCGCGTCAGCCCCACAATCGTCCCCCGGCCATACATGTCCCAATGCGGCGCGCCAAGGCCCGCAAACGCGGGCACGAAGTACACCCCGCCGTTGTCCGAAACGGACCGCGCAATCGCCTCGCTGTCCGACGCGCGCTCGATGAGGCGCATCTCGTCGCGAAGCCACTGTACCGCCGCCCCGGCCACAAACACGCTGCCCTCCAGCGCGTACGTGGTTTTGCCGTTGATGCGCCACGCGACCGTGGTCACCAGGCCATGCTTTGAAAACACGGGCGCGTCGCCCGTGTTCATCAGCAGGAAGCAGCCTGTGCCGTACGTATTTTTTACATCGCCCCTCGCAAGGCACGCCTGGCCAAAGAGCGCCGCGTGCTGATCCCCGGCCAGCGCCCCTACCGGCACGCGGCATCCCAAAATCGCGGGATCAAGCATGCCCATCACCCGCACGGAATCCACAATTTCGGGCAGCACGGCAACCGGAATTTCCAGCGCATTGAGCATGGCCTCATCCCACGCGAGCGTGCGAACATCCATCAGCATGGTTCTGGAGGCGTTGGTGACATCCGTGATGTGCGGCCGGCCCTCGATCAGGTTCCACGCCAGCCAGGTATCCACCGTGCCAAAGCAAAGCTCCCCAGCCTCGGCCCTTTGCCGCACGCCCGGCAGTTTGAGCAGCCAGTTCAGCTTGGTGCCGGAAAAGTACGCGTCCGGTACCAGGCCGGTCGTCTGCCTGATATACGCCTCCAGCCCCCTGGCGCGAAGTTCTTCCACGATCGGCGCGGTCCGGCGGCATTGCCACACAATGGCGTTATAGACGGGTTTACCCGTCTTCCGGTCCCATAACAGCGTTGTCTCGCGCTGGTTTGTGATGCCGATGGCCGCAATATCCGGCGGGTTTATCTTCGCCAGCGCCACCGCGCGGCGCAACGCGTCTATCTGCGTGGAGAGAATGCGCATGGGATCATGCTCCACCCAGCCGGGCTGGTCATAAATCTGCTCAAACTCTATCGCGTGCTGCGCGATAACCGCGCCTTCCTCATCGAAAACAATGGCGCGGGAACTGGTTGTCCCCTGGTCGAGCGCGACAAGATACTTCTTCATTTGGCACATCCTATCTCAAGGCGATGCCGTGGAGCATCGCGTCCTGTGTCGCCAGCACGATCATGTCGTTAAACGCCGCCGGGGAGCCGATCACCGGCGAGGACAGCGGCAGGCTATGCAGCTTCGTGCCCGTCAAGCCGTCAAGGAGGTGCAGTTCAGCCGCGTCGCCCTGCACAACCCACGCGTTGCCGGCGTCGTCATACAGCGCCACAGGCGAGGACATCGTGTCTGTCCCCAGGCCGTATTCCCACATCACCGCGCCTGTTTCCTTATCCAGCGCGCATACCGCGCCAGCGCCGGAACGGCTCACCGTACAGATCACCAAGCCGCCTATACCGCCTTTGCCAACGAGTGGGGACGCGAAACAGCTGCCCGGCAGCGCGTAATCCCATAGGACTTCACCCGTATCCGCGTTGACGCGGCGTATATGCGCAAGCCCGCTCCCATCCGCCTGCGAAGCCGTGTACAGCGCGTTCTGCCCGCCGGCGTGGTCCGCTTCCAGCGCGACCGCGGCGCTCGTGCCCGCGCCAAGGTCAATGGCCCATTCCGTCGTCAGGGTGTTGAGATGTACGCTCTGCAGGATACCGCCCCGGGTGGCGAAGTACACATATTCGCCATACGCAGCCGGGGAGCTGTCCACCGCCATATCCCTATCGCCCGCCGATGTGACGTACGACTCCAGCGTGGCGCCCTCCAGCAGCAGGGTGCCGTCGTTCAGGTCAATCTTGGGGTGGAGCGTCATGGTGTAGAGCACGCCGTTTCCGCCCACCGCGGCCATTACGCTGGAGGATACGTCGACCACCGGTGACGTGATATACGATAGATCCAGCGACCTGGCCTCCGGCCGTTCGCTGCGGACCATCGCCGTCAGCTTATGCTTGATCAGGTTATAGATGTAAAGGCTCGCTTCCCTGGGGGGATTTTCGTCTTCCGGATCCCCTACCCCGACCATGAGCAACGGCATGCCAGTGGGGTACAGGGATGGCGACCCGAGCATCGGAATCGGAGGATCAATCGGGAAGGCGTCCCGCGTCGCACTGCCATCCTCCGCGTCTACGTAATACAGGCTGCCATCGTTGCCCGCAAAAATAACCTCTTTCAGCCACCGTTTCTCAAGCTTATCCTTATACAGTGGCAACAGTTCGCGCAGGTTGGCCTGCCACTGCACAATCAGCGGCTGCGTGTTCCATGTGGCGTGACCATCGCCGGGCGTCCCCACGCTGGCCGTCCAGACTTGCTTCAGCTTTTTCTCGACTGGCGCCACCTTGCCATAAGCCGCGTTTTGGCGCATGCCGCTGCCGCGGAATGTCACCACGCCGTTCATGCCGGCATTGCCCCGGTACATCTCCTCATCGGCCATGTGGACAGCGCTTTCCCTTGACGCGAATTCCACCGGCTTGCCTTTGACGACGACCTCGCCCGCCACCTCCACACGCTTCGTTTCCGCCGCGGACAGCAAACCCGGCATGGCGCTCACCCCGCCCGGCGGTTCCGGATCGCCCGCCATAGGCTCCTGCGCGAGCACGGCCCGCGGGTCCCC
>WRGP01000146.1 GCA_009787135.1 Bacillota bacterium
ATCCAGCGAGCCGGACGTGCAGGCGGAACCGCTGGACGCCGCGATGCCCGCCAGATCCAGGCTGAGCAGCAGCGCCTCCCCCTCAATGTACCGCACCGCCACGTTGACGTTGTTGGGCAGGCGCCGGCTTCGGTGCCCATTGAGGCGCACGTCGGGAATCCTCTCCAGGATGCCGTCGATAAGCCTGTCCCGCAGCTTCGTCAGCCGCGCCGCCTTTTCGTCCATGTGTTCCATGGCCAGCGCCACGGCCTGGCCAAAGCCAACGATGCCGGGCACGTTCTCCGTGCCGCCCCGGCGCGAGCGCTCCTGTGCGCCGCCATGCTGGTACACGTCCACACGGACGCCTTTTTTCACATACAGCGCGCCGACGCCCTTGGGGCCGTAGAGCTTGTGGCTGGATATCGAAAGCGCGTCAATGCCCATCGCCCGCACGTGAATCGGCACCGCGCCGGCGGCCTGCACGGCGTCCGTATGAAATACCGCGCCATGTCTGTGCGCGATCTCCGCCAGCTCTTTCACCGGCTGTATCGTTCCAATCTCGTTGTTGGCAAACATGATGGAGACCAGCGTCGTCTCCGGCGTTATGGCCCGTTCAAGGTCCTCGGGCCTTACCAGCCCCTCCTCGTTCACGGGCAGATAGGTCACCGTAAAACCCTGCTTTTCAAGCCATTCGCACGGGCACAGCACCGCGTGATGCTCAATGGCGGAGGTGATAATGTGCTTGCCTTTTTTCACGTTCGCCAGGGCAAAGCCCTTGACGGCCCAGTTATCCGCCTCCGTGCCTCCGCTCGTAAAGGTGATCTCGCCCTTCTCCGCGCCGATGGCCGCCGCCACCCGCTCTCGGGCGAGCTCTATCGCCTTTTTCGCGTCGCGGCCAAAGATGTGAATGCTTGACGGATTGCCGTACGCCTCGGAAAAATACGGCAGCATCGCCTGCAAAACTTCGTCCTTGACGCGAGTCGTCGCCGCGTTGTCCATATAGATACGGTTCACTTTATCTTTTCCTCCTGATCCAACATGCGCTGGTCGGTCAGCATGTCCGTAAGTGTCACGGAATCAATGACTTTGTTGATACAATCCGTCAGCCGCTCCCACACGAGACGGGACGGGCACTGCCCGCTGCGCACGCACGCGTCCGCGTCCCCAATGCAGTCCGCCATCAGCACCGGCCCTTCCAGCAGGCGAAGCAGCTCGCCAATCGTAATCTCTGACGTGGGCCGCGAGAGCATATAGCCGCCCTGCGCCCCGCGCACGCTATCGACGAATCCTTCTCGCCTGAGCACGCCGATGATCTGCTCCAGATACTGCTCCGGAATGAGTTGCCGCTCCGCGATGGCGCGGATGGTTTGCGGCCCGTTGCCGACGTTTTGCGCCAAGTCAAACATCGCGTGGATGCCGTAACGGCAGCGGGTGGACAGCTTCATGGCTTCACCTCCGGCGGAACGCCGTTTGATCGTCATTCAATCCCGAGTAAATTTCTCGGGTATGATGCTAGCACGGAAAGCGCCCTCTGTCAAGTGGGGGCGCGACTATTTTTGACAAATTAACTCAGGATTATGCGATTGAGGGCAAAAGGACTGGACGTATCTGCGGCTTTATACGAAAAAAGACTAAAAGTCTATTCTTGTTTGGAGCGAATACAGGATTCGCCCCCCCCAACGGATTTTGGAGCAAGGTTACTCATTGATAAAGGTATACGGAATGCCGTTTTCCCTGGCGTACTCCGCCGCATAGCTTCCTTGGGAAACCGTGAGGGTGAGGTTGGGGCCCGCGGAGAACGCACCCTCGCCGATGAACATGATCGTATCTGGCAGCGTCACGCTCGTCAGGCCGCTGCAAGCAGAGAACGCACTGTCGCCGATGGACGTAAGCCCATCCGGCAGCGTCACGCTCGTCAGGCCGCTGCCAGGAGAGAACGCACCCTCGTCGATTTTCTTTACTACATGGTCATCCAATTGGTCCGGAACAACCAATACATCAGCGGAACCAGCATATTTGACAATGGTTGCGTTTCCCTCCGCCACCGTGTACTGGAAATCACCGCTGGTGAAAATTTCATTTTCGGCGATCCCTTCCTCGGCACTGGCCACCGCCGCGCTGGCCGTCAGCCCCGCCGCCAGGCAAATGACCAGCAAAGCCACCAAACCCCAGAAGTATCCATGCCTTTTGATCTTCATGCGCAGAACCCTCCTTCCTTTGGCCAGACGTGTTCCGTAGCGCTGATTTTACGCAGCACCCAGGGGCAGACCTTCACCCGCGTTACCCTAGAACGTTGTGCCGGCCATCTCGCCATTGCGAGTGTGAGCGCTGGTAATGGGCGAAAAGTACTTACTTTCCCTCCACCGCATGAACCGCAGTTCAAGTGGTTATATCCTTCTCATACAACGGATACCGAGCACACAGCGCGGCAACCTGCTCCTTCACCTCGCCAACGCACGCTTCCCCCTCGCGCAGCACGCGTGCGATCCACCCGGCGATCAAACCCATATCCTTTTCCGTCATACCCCGCGTGGTCACGGCCGGCGTGCCGATGCGGATGCCGCTGGTGACAAAGGGGCTCTGCGTCTCCTTGGGGATGGTGTTCTTGTTGACAGTAATGTTCGCCTCTCCCAGCATGGCTTCCAGCGCCTTGCCGGTCACGCCCGTGCCGTTTAGGTCCAGTAGCATCATATGGTTGTCCGTTCCACCCGACACCATCGTCACGCCCTCGACGCGGAACGCGTTCTCCAGCGCTTTGGCGTTTGCTATGACGCGCCGCTGGTATGCCGCAAAGTCCGGCGCCAGCGCCTCCTGAAAGGCCACCGCTTTTGCCGCGACGATGTGCATCAGCGGCCCGCCCTGCGTGCCGGGAAAGATGGCTTTGTCAATGGTTTTCGCGTGCTCTTTTCGGCACAGGATCATGCCGCCGCGCGGCCCGCGCAGTGTTTTGTGCGTGGTGGTGGTGACAAAATCCGCATACGGCACCGGGCTGGGATGCAGGCCCGCCACGACAAGGCCCGCGATGTGGGCCATGTCCACCATAAGCAGCGCGCCCGCCTCCCTGGCGATTTCGCCCATGGCGGCGAAGTCAATGATCCTCGGATACGCGCTTGCCCCCGCCACGATCATCTTGGGCTTATTTTCCCGCACAGTCTCGCGGAGCGCGCCATAATCAATGGTTTCGTCCGCCTCCGACACGCCGTAGGGCACAAACCGATAGTACTTGCCGGACAGGTTCACCGGGCTGCCGTGCGTGAGATGCCCTCCGTGGGACAGGTTCATGCCCACGACCGTATCGCCGGGGTTCAAAAACGCGAAATATACGGCTATATTCGCCTGCGCGCCGGAATGGGGCTGCACATTGGCGTGCTCCGCGCCAAAGAGCTTTTTCGCGCGCTCGCGCGCCAGATCCTCCACGATGTCCACATATTCGCAGCCGCCGTAGTATCGCTTGCCGGGGTACCCCTCGGCGTACTTGTTCGTCAAATGAGAGCCCATTGCCGCCATGACCATGGGACTTACATAGTTCTCCGAGGCAATCAGCTCCAAATGGTCGCGCTGTCGGATTAGCTCCTGCTCCATAGCCGCCGCGGTTTCGGGATCTACCGAGCGGATCGCCGCCAAATCAATCATTTGCGTTCCTCCTTTATCGTCATGGGAAAGAGTATACGGCAAACGAGGGGCAGGGTCAAGACTTCGCGCATTGCGGAGCAGGGCGATTTTGTTCACGATTTTGTTCAAAAGATATATCTATAGAATAATTATGAAAATCGGAAAGGGGAAATAGAAGTCGAAGAAAGGATGAATGCGTAAGAGGAAAAAAGAGTTAACCCTGAAACGGTTGGTAGCGCTGCGCAAGCAAATCCCAGACGAGCGCAGGCAGAGCGGAAACTGTAGGCACCGCCTGTCGGATGTGGTGGTGATATGCCTATTGGGTACGTTGATCTGTGGACGGCATGGTTCAAACAACGTCGCTATAAATCTTAAATCCGATTTTTTCATTCATGTTTGGTTTGGAGCGAATTTTAATGTTCCCTCTCCCTTGAATCGATTTTGAACCCTCTTTTAAAGATTATCCTGGGTTTTAACGATTCCTTTTCCGCGACGGCGATAATAGCCACCAAACCCAAACCTATTATGCTTGACAGAAAAGTGATTCATGCGTATACTATAAACATCACTTGGTGCTTGCGGTTGTGGCGGAATAGGCATACGCGCACGTTTGAGGGGCGTGTCCGAGAGGGTACGGGTTCAAGTCCCGTCAACCGCACCAGAGCAAAGGACGAACTTTGATATCATGAAGCCCGCCTAATGTAGGCGGGCTTCATGAAAAAAAGGAATCTCTATTTGCGGGAGGGAATGAAGAATGCTAATAAGGCTTGCCACTCCAGATGACGCAAAAGAATTATCTGAAATTTATGCTTATTACGTTGAAAATTTCTCTTATTCGTTCGAATATGAAGCGCCATCTATTGAAGATTTTTCAAAAAGAATTGCAGACACCCTAAAATTTTTTCCGTTTTTTGTATGCGAGGAAAACCATGAAATATTAGGCTTTGTTTATGCGCATAAATATAGAGAGCGTAAAGCCTATCAATGGGTTTGTGAAACAAGTATTTATGTAAAACACGGTCTCATCCAAAAAGGTATCGGCACTGCCTTATATCAAAAACTTCTGCCAGCATTAAAGCAACAAGGACTCATGAAGGCGTTCGCCATTTTGAGCTGTCCGAACGAAGGCAGTGAAATATTTCATAAAAAAATGGGGTTTACTTATTTTGCCACCCTTCCGGATATGGGATATAAGTTTGATTGCTGGCATGACATAAAATATTTTGTTCTTTATTTAAATGCTATGACTGACAATATGAATGAACCGATTGCCTATTTTGATGTAAATAAAAAACAAGTAAAAACGGTTTTGTGATAGGGGCGTTCCCTTTGTCTTTGTATAATGGCTTTTTGCGCGAAACAAACCAGCGGTTGGTATCCCTGCTGTGAGCATGCCGAAAGCAACTTCGCCTGTCCTTGACGCGCGCCGCCATGGCGGTGTATAAATACATATTATCGATAGCACGCCGGAGGAGGCAAGACCATGAAGGAGAAAATCGGGCTGGATTTTTTCGCGCGGCTCCTATATCCATCCCATTTGAAGGCGCGGGGCGAGGCGCTGTATTTTCTGATCAAGCGCGCGGATATGGATGAAAACAAGTACAAAAGCGACCTGTACGTCTTGGAGGGCGGGCAGGTGCGGCAGCTAACGGCCAGCGGGGATGTACAGGCGTATGATCTCCTTACGGAGGGCATTGTGTTTGCAGCGCCGCGTACGGAGAAGGACAGGGAAAAGGCAAAAGCCGGGGAACCTCTGACCGTGTTCCAGCTTTTGCCGTATGACGGCGGTGAGGCGCGGGAAAGCCTCCGCCTTCCGCACCGGGTGGAGCAGGCCGAATGGCTGCCGGACGGCGGGCTGCTTTTCCGCGCGGAGCTGGATCATGCCTTGGCCCGCTTGATGGAAGCGAAGGGCGGGGACATGGAGAAGGCGCTGAAGGCAATGAAGGAGGAGCGTGAAGCGCTCGCCGTCATAGAAGAGCTACCGTTCTGGTTCAACGGGCAGGGGATTATAAATGGGAAGCGCACCGCACTCTACCACTATGACGGCAAGGAGGTTCGGCTGCTCTCCGATCCCTTCGCTCAGGTGGATGAACTAAGGCTCAACGAGGCGCGGACAAAGGCGCTTTTTACAACGCGGCGCTATGAGGATGTGGCGCCGGTATCAAACCAGCTGGTTCAGCTTGATATCGCCTCAGGCGAGATCAAGCCGGCCGCCTTTTTTCCGGATGGCGTTGTGGAGGGATACGCCTGTATGGAGGATGGGCAGGCGCTGGCGCTCCATGTCGCGCTGGACGCCCCGCATGGCCTCTCCGCCGCGTATCCGTCGCTGTATCGAATTGATCTTGCCACGGGTGTGACCACGCTGCTGGACGATAGCGGAAGATATACCTATGATGGAAGCGTCGGGTCGGACGTGAAGCTGGGGAACGTGGATCATGGCCTTACGGTAACGGGCGGCACGCTTAGCTTCCTTGCCACTGTCTATGGGGACTGTCATATAATCCAGTATGACCTGGCGACAGGCGCCTTCGCGCAGGTTACGACGCGGAAGGGCATGGTGCAGGAGTATATCCCCTATCGGGGCGGCTACGCAATGTGCGCGATGCGCGGCGATATGCCGGGCGAAATATACCGCTTGGACGCCGGGGGGGAAGAAACCCGGATGACCGACCTGAACGGCAGCCTGATGGCCGGCCATACGGTGGTAACGCCTGTGGAAATGAGCGTAAGAAATGAAGAAGGCACGGAGATTTTCGGCTGGGTGATGCCGCCCGCGGGCTATACGCCGGGGCAAAGGGCGCCCGCGATTTTGAACATACACGGCGGGCCGAAAACCGTCTATGGTTCGGTTCTGTTTCATGAGATGCAGTATTGGTGCGGCCAAGGGTATGCGGTCCTTTTCTGCAACCCGACCGGCAGTGACGGACGGGGCGAAGCGTTTGCGGATATTCGCGGGAAGTACGGAACCATTGATTACACGGATATCATGCGTTTTGTGGAGGAGGCGGTGCGGCGCTTTGACTTTATCGACGGAACGCGCATGGGCGTTACAGGTGGGTCCTACGGCGGCTTTATGACGAACTGGATCGTCGGCCATACGGATTTTTTCAAGGCCGCCGTGTCGCAGCGCTCAATCGCCAATTGGCTGAGCGTTTTTACCATGAGCGATATTGGGTATACATTTGACAAAGATCAGATGCTGGGCACGCCTTGGGACAATGCGGAGGAACACTGGCGCGCCTCGCCGCTTCGCTACGCGGACAAGGTGAAAACCCCGACGCTGTTTATCCACAGCGAGGAGGATTACCGCTGCAACATGTGCGAGGGCATCCAGATGTACTACGCGCTAAAGTGGCATGGGGTCAAGACGCGGCTATGCCTGTTCAAAGGCGAAAACCATGAGCTGTCACGCTCCGGCAAGCCAAAGAACCGCATCCGCCGGCTGGATGAGATCACACGGTGGATGGATCAACATCTGAAACGATGAGTATGGACATATTGCCTGCTCACCTGATATAATGAAAGAAAATTTGTCGAATCCCGGGAGGTTTTCTATGCGCGTTTTCACCTGTATTCTGCTGCTTGTCACGCTGCTGGCCGCCGCGTTTTT
>WRGP01000147.1 GCA_009787135.1 Bacillota bacterium
ATAACTATTGCTCAAACATTCAAGCCCATAACCTATTGCCGCGCAATGGTTTCCGGCTTGTTTTCTGTCATTCAACTGTCAAAGTCAAGTTATAAGCCAGGCGGAGGGTTCTGTAAAGGAAAACGCATGAAGCGCGAATGCCGGTTGCACACAAGTGATGTTTGTTCGCGCGGGTGGCGGGGGATCGCAATCAAGGCGCTTTGGCCCCGGGAGAATCCCCGTTGGGGTGATATGGGTTTTCCCGGGCGGTCTTTGTAACATCCAGCATGTTCAGCAGCTTTTGGGGCAAGGGGATGCCGGCGATGGCCGCGTTTTCCAGCACGGAGATGGCCTCGCTTACGACGTAGAACCAGGCGGTGGTCGCGCGGACAAACGAGCCGTCCATGGTGACATCCAGCTGCGCGGCCACGGCCAGCACCATCAGGATAAGCCCTTTTTTCAGCAAGCCGCGAAAGCTCGCGCCGCTCTCTACGCAACCTGATTGGCTCAGGCCGCTGCGGCCCAGACACCCCACGAAAATGCCGGCGGCATAGTCCAGCGCCATCATCGCCAGCAGCAGCTTGAGGGTGGAATCCCAGCCGCCGACAAGCCCTAAGAGCAGATCGCCTGCCCGGTGCAAAACGCTTAAAACGCTTGACATAACGCCTCCAGCTTGCTATGCTTTCATACTATAATGGAAAAATATGCGTAAGGGGCTTGAGACATGCAGATTCTCGAATACAATCCAGCCATGATAGAACCCAAATGGCAGCAATACTGGGAAGAGGCCGGCGTCTTTCATGCGTTGGAAGACCATACCCTGCCCAAATACTACTGCCTGATCGAATTCCCGTACCCCTCGGGGGAAGGGCTGCACATGGGCCACCCGCGGCCGTATACGGCGATGGACATCATCGCCAGGAAACGGCGCATGGAAGGGTATAACGTGCTGCTGCCCATAGGCTGGGACGCGTTTGGCCTGCCGGCGGAGAATAACGCGATCAAAAATCACGTTCACCCGCGCGTGATCACGGAGGAAAACATCGCGCGCTTCCGCGGGCAGACCAAGCGGCTTGGCTTTTCCGTGGACTGGAACCGCGAGGTGGATACGACCGACCCCGCCTACTACAGGTGGACGCAGTGGATCTTCCTGCAGCTATTTAAGAAGGGGATGGCGTATAAGGCGGAAATGCCCATCAACTGGTGCACCTCGTGCAAGTGCGGTTTGGCCAACGAAGAGGTGGTGGACGGCGTCTGCGAGCGGTGCGGCAGCGAAGTGGTTCGCAAGGTGAAGAACCAGTGGATGCTGAGGATCACAGCGTACGCGCAAAAGTTGCTCGACGGGCTGGACACCGTGGATTTCATTGAGCGGGCCAAGGCGCAGCAGCGAAACTGGATTGGCCGGTCCACGGGCGCGGAGGTGGATTTTGCCATCGCGGACAGCGGGGAGACATTGCGCGTGTTTACCACGCGGCCCGATACGCTCTTTGGCGCTACCTATATGGTTATCTCGCCCGAACATCCGCTTGTGGAGCGGATGCGGGATCGAATTTCAAACTGTGACGCGCTCGTCGCCTACCGGGAGGCGGCCAGCCGGAAGAGCGATTTTGAGCGCACGGAGCTTGCCAAGGACAAGACGGGCGTGGCCATACAGGGCGTGACCGCCATCAACCCCGTGACGGGCAAGCCCATCCCGATTTGGGTGTCCGACTACGTGCTGATGAGCTACGGCACCGGCGCGATTATGGCAGTGCCGGGGCATGATACGCGGGACTGGGCGTTCGCGCGAAAGTTCGGCCTGCCGGTTGTGGAGGTCGTGGCGGGCGGCGATATTGAAACGGAAGCGTACACCGATATCGAAAGCGGCGTGATGGTCAACTCCGGTTTCCTGAACGGCCTTTCGGTAGAGAAAGCCAAGCGGAAGATCACCCAATGGCTTAAGGAGCGGGGTCTTGGGGAGGAGACGGTCAAATTCAAGCTGCGCGATTGGGTGTTTTCCCGGCAGCGCTATTGGGGAGAGCCCATCCCGCTGGTGCACTGCGAACGCTGCGGCTGGGTGCCGCTGCCTGAGAACGAGCTGCCGCTGCTCCTGCCGCAGGTGGAAAAATACGAGACCACGCAGGACGGCGAGTCGCCGCTCGCCGCGATGGGAGAGTGGGTGAACACCGTTTGCCCGCATTGCGGCAGCCCGGCCAAGCGTGAAACGGACACCATGCCGCAGTGGGCCGGGTCGAGCTGGTACTTCCTGCGCTATATGGACCCGCGCAATGATCAGGCGCTTGCCAGCCCTGAGGCGCTTGCCTACTGGGGGCCGGTGGATTGGTACAACGGCGGTATGGAGCACACGACGCTGCATTTGCTCTACAGCCGGTTCTGGCACCGGTTCTTGTATGACATCGGCGTGGTCGGGTATCCGGAGCCATATCTGAAGCGTACTTCGCATGGCTTCGTGCTGGGCGAGAACGGCGAGAAAATGAGCAAATCGCGCGGCAACGTGATTAACCCGGACGAGGTCATACGGGATATCGGCGCGGACGCGCTGCGCGTATACGAGATGTTCATGGGCGCGTTTGACCAGGCGATCCCGTGGTCCGCAAACGGCGCGGCAGGCTGCCGGAGGTTTTTGGAGCGCGTGTGGCGCATGCAGGAAATGCTGGCGGACAGCGATGAAATAAGGGAAGAAGTCAGGGCCGACGTGCATGCCTGCGTTAAAAAAGTAAGCGAAGATATTGAGCGGATGAAGTTCAACACCGCCATTGCCGCGATGATGACGCTCGTGAATACCTTCTACGCCAGCGGCCGGGTGACGCGCGGCGAAATGAAGGTATTGGTGCTGCTGCTCAGCCCTGTAGCGCCCCATATTGCGGAGGAGATCTGGCAGAGGCTGGGCGGGAAGGAGTCGCTGGCGTGCCGTCCATGGCCAAAGTGGGATGAGGAGGCCATGCGCAAGGATGAGATAGAAATCGCCATACAGATCGGCGGCAAGGTGCGCGGCCGCATGATGGCCCCCACCAGCCTGACGGCCGGGGAAGGCGGGCAGGTGTTGATGGAAGCGCCGGAGGTGCGGGCGCTTTTGGACGGAAGGCCGGTGCGCAAGGTGATTTATGTGCCGGGCAGGCTGCTCAATATCGTGGTGTAGCGCATGAAGGGACTCGGCGAATGATATCGGGAGGGAACGCCGGGGGGCGGCGTCCCCTGGAAAGCCGCTTGCGGTCCTTTCGTTCGTTTGCCGTGCGCTGACGATGGAAAGGATTAACCTTTGAGGTCACAGCTATGGCATATCAACTGATCGTCGCGGAGAAGCCATCCGTGGCGCGAGACATAGCCCGCGTGGTGGGCGCAAAAGGGCGTCAGGAAGGATATTACGATGGCGAGACGTACCGCGTCACCTGGGCTTTGGGGCATCTGGTGTCGCTCATGGAGCCCGAGGAGATTGACGAGAAGTGGAAGAGGTGGCGCGCCGAGGATTTGCCGATCCTGCCGGCGCAGATTCCGCTGAAGGTACTGCCCAAGACAAAAAAGCAATATACTATCGTAAAGCGGCTCATGCGGGATAAAGAATGTATGGGCATTATTTGCGCGACGGACGCGGGGCGGGAGGGTGAACTGATCTTCCGTTACATTTATCGCATGGCGGCGTGCCCAAAGCCGGTGCGGCGCTTTTGGATCTCCAGCATGACGGACGAGGCCATCCGGGAAGGCTTTGCCGGGCTGAAACCTGGGGAGGCCTACGACCTGCTCTATGAGAGCGCGCGCTGCCGCGCGGAGGCGGATTGGCTGGTGGGCATGAACGCAAGCCGCGCGTATACTTTGCGGTATGACGCGCTTTTGCCTATCGGGCGGGTGCAGACGCCTACGCTGGCGCTGCTTGTCAGGCGGCGGCGGGAGATTGAGGCGTTTACGCCTGAGGCGTACTGGACGGTCACCGCGCACTTTGGGGATTATACCGGCCTGTGGCTGGATGAAAAGACCGGGGAGAAGCGGCTCTACGACGGCCGGCGGGCGGAGGCCATCGCCGCGAAGGTGCGCGGCAAGGACGCTTTGGTGGAAAGCGTTGCGCGCGAGACGAAAAAGGAGTGGCCGCCCAACCTATACGATCTGACCGCTTTGCAGCGCGACGCGAACCGCCTGCTGGGCTTCACGGCGAAAAAAACGCTGGAAACGGCGCAGAAACTCTATGAAGAATATAAGCTGCTGACATATCCGCGAACGGACAGCCGCTATTTGCCGCGGGATATGGCGGGCCGCACGCGCCAGGCGATGGAAGGGCTGCCGGAAGCCTATGCCGGCTGCAGCGCGCCGTTGCTCGCGCAGGCCAGGCTGCCTATGGTAAGGCGCGTCTTTGACGATACAAAGGTGGGCGATCACCACGCCATCATTCCGACGGGCAAACGGTGTGATCCTGGCAAGCTTCCGCCCGATGCGGCCGCGCTGTTTGATCTGGTGGCGCGCAGGTTGCTTGCGGCGTTTTATCCGGAGCATTGCTATGACGCCGTGCGCGTTATCGCCTGCGGCGAGGGCGAGCCGTTTGTGAGCGTGGGGCGGGAGGTTTCCCAGGAGGGCTGGAAGGCCGTGTACCGAGACATGCCGTCCGGCAAGCGAAAAAAGGCGGAAAAGCGGGAGGACGAGGAGACGCGCCTGCCCAAACTTTCCGAGGGCGACGTGAGAACAATCCAGAAGGCTGCCGCCCGGGAGGATAAGACAAAGCCGCCCGCGCCGCACACGGACGCGTCGCTTTTGGCCGCGATGGAGCACGCCGGGCGGGAGATTGAGGACGAGGCGCTTCGCGAGTCGATGAAGGGGAGCGGGCTTGGCACGCCGGCCACGCGCGCCGCGATCATGGAGCGCCTGCTGGCCGTCCAGTATGCCGAGCGCCGCGGCCGGGCCATCACGGCGACGGATAAGGGCGTGCGGCTCATCGCCGCCGTGCCGGCGGACATCGCCTCGCCCGAGACGACGGGGCGCTGGGAGAAGGCGCTTTCAGACATTGTGTCCGGCGGCATGCAGCCGGAGCGGTTTTTGAGCGGCATTCGAAGGCTTGCGTCGTCGCTCGTGGACAGCGCGAAAACCTCGCCCGCGGACATATATTTTGAACGCGAGGAGAGGAAGGGGCGCGGAGGCTCCGCAAAGAGGTCTGCGGCGATTGGGGCCGTGTGCCCGCTCTGCGGGCAGGGCGCGTTGCTGGAGAACAGCAAAGCATATTACTGCGCCAGATACCGCGACGGGTGCAAGCTGACGATTTGGAAGGATTGCGTGGTCAGGGCCGGCGGGCCCGAGCTTTCCCCGGCGCTCATGAAACGGCTTTTGGCGGAGGGAAAAGTCCGCGGGAGCACGGGCACGATCAGGCACGCCGGGGGCGTGGTGCGGTTTGAAAAAGCAAAGCTTTTGTGAACAACGCCGCCGCTATTTTGCGAACTTTGGCCTTGTATGGTATACTGTCGGCGGGACGGATTTGGTAAGGAGGGAGACATGGCCGCACAGGGTATGGCAATATTGCACACGGAGGATCATGAAAGACAAAATGACGCGCATATAAACCGTATGCTGACCATATTGGGAATGGGCACGCTGTTTGCCTTGGGGCTGATTGCCGCGGCGCTGATCTGGCGTGACGCGACGCATATGAACAATCCCAACGAGACGCCGAGCCAGATCGTCGTTGTCGCGGCGACGCTTGTTTGGGGTTCTACGCTGATTTTTTTCTGGAGCATGAAGCTGACGCCCCTGTTCAGCTACCGCCGCTATCTGCGGGAGATCCGCCAGGGTCTGTTCAGAGAGGCGGAGGGGGTCTTGGTGCGCTTTGACAGGGAAACCACCTTTCGCGACGGCATCAGCTTTTACGCGATGATCATCAATACCGGCGAGCGTGGGGATCCGGAGGACGAGCGCCTGCTGTATTGGGATGTAAGGCTCAAGCGGCCCGAGGTGGATGCGGGGGCAATGGTGCGCGTGAAGGCGCATGGCAACGACATTATAGGGTTTGAGCAATGGTCATGATTGAGAAATTGTCCACGCTGCCCAAGAAGACAATGGTCTGCGTTACCGTGCAAAAGACGTGCGAGCGGCTCATCCGCGAGGGCGCTTCCATCGCGGGGGACGCGGGGCTGAACGTCGTGCATGTGGCGCGTTCGGGCGCCGCGCTGCTGGGCGCGGGCAATGACGGCGAGGCGCTTGAATACCTCTACCGCATCGCGCGGCAGTATGGGGCGGAGATGGATATGCTCCGCGCGGACGATGTGGTGGAAACAATAGTGCGTTTCGCGCGGAAGCATGGCGTTGAGTGTGTTGTGCTGGGCGCGCCCGGCGTGGGCAGCAGGGACTTCGCGGAGGTGCTGCGCTTGCGCTTGCCGGGGGTTTCTGTTGTGGTGGTGCCATAATTTGATTTTTTGTACTGATTGTAAAGCCGTGTGGGCGCCAGCGACAGGCATTACGCCGCGCCGCCGTATGGAAGCGATTCAGCCATGGCCTGTGGGCAGACGGATTCACCGGACGCGCGGGCGGTTGCGGGGAAATACATGCGGATGGGGCAGGCGCGCGATGTTGAGGGCATGGCGGAATACACTTGGCCGGAATGGCGGCATGTCCGGAAGATTCCGTTAGGGTAGAATTGCTAATTTTTTTTCGGGAAGGATTGCCCTTTGACTTTCGTACATATACCGAACGGATGCCGTACGCCGGCGGGCGTATCAAAGGGCGCCGTTGAAACTGCTGGGAACGAAGGGGTGTATCATGGCCAGCCGGAATCATTATACATATACGCCGGGGTATCAAGGAGGGGTCAGGCAGGCGCCGTCACGGGCAATGGACGCCTACCAAGATCCGTATCCAAGACAAAACGCCTATCCGAGAGGCGTGCGCCGCACATCGGCACAGGCCGCGCGGCCCACGGGAGATACGCTGATTCTGGCACTCCTGTTTATCGTGGCGCCGCTGTGTGGGATTTTGGGTATTTTCGTAAAAACCTTTTTATGGATATTTATCGCGGTGACCTTCCTGGTCTTGGCCGCGATGTGGGCGCTTCGCTGCTTTGAGCCGCGCGGCCGCGCGTTTCTCAGCGGCATTCTGGCGGTGTTGGCCGTCGTGGCATTCATATCTACCATTGACACCGCGCCCCGGCAAAGGGCATTTCAGACATATGGAGGAAACGACCAGACCCTGCCCGCCGGCCAGACGGGTTCCTCAAACGCGCAGAATGTGCAGAACAGCCAGGGAAACGGTCAAAGCGGCCAAGATAGCCGGGGCAGTCAAAGCAATCCTAACAATATTGGATTTGCGGGTTTGCCGGGCATGAGCCCGACGCCCACCGCGCCCATTGGCCCGCCGGAGGCGGGGGGGGCCGAGTATGCGCAAACAGGGCCGGAGGGCGAAGGCTGGCAGGCGGATC
>WRGP01000148.1 GCA_009787135.1 Bacillota bacterium
CCTGCCGTTATTATATAGATAAGACGGGCCGGCGGGTCATTTTCGAATACGCCCTCATCGAGGGGGTCAACAGCGAGGCGGCGCACGCCCGCGCCCTGGCGCAAAGGCTGCGCGGCATGCAGTGCCATGTGAACCTGATCCCGCTCAATCCCGTGCCGGAGCGCGGGCTGCGCGGCGCGGCGCCGGACCGGGTGGCCGCGTTTGAAAAGACGCTAAAGGCCCTGCGCGTCTCCGTTACCGTACGGCGCGCGATGGGGCGTGAACTGTCGGGCGCGTGCGGCCAGCTTCGGCGCGGGTTTTTGAAAGGCGCCACTACGGAAGGGAGCGATGCGTGATGAGAACCGTCCTGCGTACGGATGTGGGAAAGGCGCGCAAGATCAATGAGGACGCCGCCTATGCGGGGGGCTCTTTGTGCATCGTTTGCGACGGCATGGGCGGACACCAGGCCGGGGAAGTCGCTTCCAACCAGGCTGTGGATGTCATCACCGCCGCGCTATCGTCCGAGGAGCCGTCCGTGTGCGGCCTGCTGGACGCTGTCGCGAAAGCCAACGAACATGTATACCGCAACTCCCTGTCAGACAAGCGCTTAACCGGCATGGGCACGACGCTGACAATGCTGTGGATGGATGCGGGGCAGGTGATCCTCGCGCAGATTGGCGACAGCCGCGCGTATCTCCTGCGCGGCGGCGTGCTGCGCCAGTGCACGCATGACCATTCCGTAGTCGCGGAGATGGTGCGCATGGGCTCGATTACGCCGGAAGAGGCGCGGACGCACCCCCGGCGAAACCTCATCACCCGCTCGCTGGGCACCGACCCGCGCGTGGAGGCGGATATATTTGAAGTCAGCAGGCGTCCCGGGGACCGCTGGCTGATCTGTTCCGACGGGCTGACCGACCACGTTACGGACGCGGAGATCGCCGCCATTCTGGCGGGCGATAACCTGTATGAGGCGGCGGATACGCTTCTCGCGCTTGCCCTGGACCGGGGCGGCTCGGATAACATCACCCTGATACTTCTGGAGGATGAGGGGGGGGGTGATACCCCGTGATAGAGCGCGTATTGGCGGGCCGGTATAAGATTGTCGCGCCCATCGGCGAAGGCGGCATGTCCCGCGTGTGGCGCGCGCAGGATCAAAATACGGGCAAATCCGTCGCTGTGAAGGTGCTCCGTGACGAGTACCGCGAGGATGAGACGTTTGTGCGCAGGTTTGAAAGGGAAGCCCTGGCCGCGTCCAAGATGACGCACCCCAACATTGCCAACCTGCTTGATGTCGGCATGGAAGAGGACGGAACGCGCTATCTGGTCATAGAATATGTGCCGGGCAAGACGCTCAAGCAGTTCATTCAGGAGAGCGGCAGTATCCGCCCGGAGACCGCGGCGCAGATCATCATGCGCGTCCTCGCGGCGGTGCAGCACGCGCATCAAAATGGCGTCATCCACCGCGACATCAAGCCCCAGAACATTCTCATTGACAGGGAGGGCACGGTAAAGGTAGCGGACTTTGGCATCGCGCACCTGGCCAATTCGCAGACCATGAACCAAGACACGGAGACCGTCATGGGGTCCGTGTACTATTTCTCTCCCGAGCAGGCCAAGGGCGCCGTTGTGGATGAAAAGAGCGATATCTATTCCGTTGGCGCCGTGTTTTACGAGATGCTCACGGGCCGGGTGCCGTTCACCGGCGATACGCCCGTCGCGATCGCGATGAAGCATCTTCAGGAGCTTCCCGTGCCTCCCAGCGAGATCAATGGCGCCGTGTCCGCGGCTATGGATTTTGTGGTGCTGCACGCGATGGAAAAGCGGCCCCGCAACCGCTACGCCTCGGCGGCGGACATGCTGCAGGAGGTGCGGCTCGCGCTGGAGCATCCCGACACCATCCTGGCCGCGCGCGCGGAGGCGGACCGCCGCGCGCGGGAGGCGCGCGCGCAAGAAAAGCGCAAGCAGCGCGCCCTAAGGCGCGTTCGCTGGATGCGCCGCGCCCTGGTGAGCGTCTTTGCCGCGCTTTTGTTCGCGGTCATCGCGCTGGCGGGCTATACGGTTACCGCGCAGATACTTCAAAGCCGGCGGCAGACCGTGGAGGTGCCCAATGTCATCGGCCTTAAAAATGATATAGGGATCAACGCGCTGCTGGAAGTAGAGCTGGAGATCATACCCCAGTACGCGGAGTATCCGCTTGTGCCGGACGGGTATATTGCCGATCAGAGCATCGCGCCCGGCACCTTTGCTCGGCGCGGCGATAAGATCACCATCATGATCTGCCAGAGCAAATACGATCTCTCCGCCCCCAATGTGGTGGGCATGTCCGTTTCGCAGGCGCAGAAGACAATCATTGGCCTAAACATAGCGGTTGGGAATTTGACGTTTGAGACGAACCCGGCCACGCCCGATACGGTCATCGGGCAGACGCCCTCCGCCGGCACCCCCATCAAACGGGGCGATAAAATTGACCTGATCGTCAGCGGCGGCCGGGTGACCATGCCGGATTTGGTGGGGATGACACAGCAGGAAGCGGAGCAGAAGGTGGTGGCCTACCGCCTTGCCATCAGCGACACGCCGTCCGTGGCCACGAATGATCCCGCCATGGTCGGTAAGGTGGTAAGACAGATGCCGGCAGCGTATATGAGCGTGAGGCCAAACTCCACGGTGGTCGTTGAAATAGGCATTCCCGGCGACGTTCTGCTGGAGGAGGTCATTACGCTGGATCTGACAGCGCTTCAGCCCGGCCAAACCGTTACGGTCTGTTTGGTGGACGAAAACGGGGAGGAAGCGCGGATGTTCTCACGCACCCTTGAGGAACCCATTGAAGAGCTGGATATAAGGGTCTATAGTCAAACACCGCGCGCCGCGCCGTATGTCGTATATTTTGACGATGAGCGGCGGTTTACCGGCACGGTGATATTCAAGCCATGACGGAAGAAAGAACGAGGGGACGCCTCATCCGCGGCGTTGGCGGGCTTTATACGGTACGCGATGAGGCGGGCGCGGAATACACTTTGCGCGCGCGGGGGAAATTCAGGCGGGAGGGGCTCTCCCCGCTCGTTGGCGACAGGGTGCTCTTTACGCCCGGCAAGGGCGAGGCGCACGGCTGGCTGGAGGAGATTCTGCCGCGCTCGTCACGGCTCGTCAGGCCGCCGGCGGCCAACGTAAGCCTTTTGGTCATCGTGCTGGCGGCGGAGCCGGCGCCGGATTGGCTGCTGGCGGACCGGTTGCTGGTGTACGCGGGGCAGTCAGGGTTTGACGCGCTGCTGTGCGTAAACAAACATGATCTTGACCCCGCGCTGCTGCCGCGTGTCCGGAGGCAATACGCGCCGTCGGGGTTTTCGGTCCTGGGCGTGAGCGCGTTGACGGGCGAGGGCATCGCACCGCTTCGGGAGCGCATGCGGGGAGAAATATGCTGCATGGCGGGTCAATCCGCCGTGGGCAAGAGCACGCTGCTCAACGCCCTGTGCGGCCTTAGGCTCAAGACGGGGGAATTGAGCAAAATCCGCCGCGGCAGGCATACCACGCGGCATGCCGAGTTGCTGGAGGCGGACGGGCTTACCGTGCTGGACACGCCTGGCTTTAGTCTGTTAAAGCTGGATGCCGCGCTCGCGCCGGAATGCCTTCAGAATTTTTACCCTGAGTTTTTAGGGCGCGGAGGCTGCCGGTTCTTGCCCTGCCTGCACGATCGGGAACCGGGCTGCGCGGTCCGCGCCGCCGTGGCGGCCGGCGATATCGACGAGGACCGCTATGAGCGGTACCGGGTGCTGCTATCCGAGGTGCGCGAGGCGTGGAAGGGAAGGTATAGGTCAAACGGGGGCTGATTGGGCGCAAGGGGCCGCGGCCCCGCGAGCCTCGCCGGGCTTTCACTGCGGTAAAGAAAGGAAGTTTTTCATGCAACCCATTCGTATCGCGCCGTCCATGCTGGCGTCCGATTTCACAAGGCTCGGCGAGCAGGCGCGGGCCCTGGAGGCGGCCGGGGCGGATATGCTCCATCTGGATGTAATGGACGGCATGTTCGTGCCCAATATTACCTTTGGCGCGTGCGTCGTTCAGGCGCTGCGGGCGTCCACCTCTCTGCCGCTCGACGTGCATATGATGGTGCGCGAGCCCGAACGGTACATAGCGGATATGGTCGCCGCCGGTGCTTCCTATGTCACGGTGCATGTGGAGGCAACGCCGCATATCCACCGCGCCGTCCGGCAGATTCAGGAGCACGCGGGCGTGGTGGCGGGCGTCGCGCTGAACCCCGGGACGCCTGTTGGCGCCGTGGAATGCGTGCTGGGGGAGGTTGGGCTTGTATTGCTGATGACCGTCAACCCGGGGTTCGGCGGACAAAAGCTGATTGTCCCCGCGCTTGAAAAGATCTCACGGATGCGCGAGATGCTCACCGCCATGGGGAGCGACGCCTTGCTGGAGGTGGACGGCGGCGTAAACGCGCGGAGCGCCCGGATGTTTACCGGGCGCGGGGCCACGGTGCTGGTGAGCGGAACGGGTGTGTTTGACGCGCCGGACTGGGGCGCCGCCATGCGGGCTATGCGGGCATAGCAGGCGCCCGGATAATTTTTAAATATATAACAAACCTTTGGTCTGTAAATTTAGAACGCCGGTTTGTTTTCCGCGGGCGGCTATTCGTGTTTCCTGGCTATGCCGCGTCTATCGCCCAATAGGCGTATAGCCCGTTCAAAATAGGATCACAGCCCATCCTTTGTAAGCGAATACTTGACCCAGCTCGCCGTCTCCTGCAGACAGTTGCGAACAGCCATGGGCCATGTCTCCGCGTTTTGAGAGCCTGCCCCCGTGGCGGGAACGCCCGCCTTTTTGCAGATGGAGAGCGCGCGCCAAAGGTGATAATCGCTCGTGACCACGATCGCGGTGGAAAACCCTTCGGCGCGCATAATGGCCTTCGCGTTTGTGATATTTTGAATCGTATTGTAGGAGTTGGGATCGCAGAGCACCGCATCCTGGGGAACGCCATTGGCCACGAGATAGGCCTTCATCGCGTCCGCCTCCGGCATCGGTTCGTTGCCGCCTTGGGCGCCCGTGGTGATGATCGTATCCGCGTAGCCACCCTCGTAGAGCGCCACGGCTACGTTCAGGCGCCGCCTGAGCGCGGGAGAGGGCGACCCATCGCGATAGACCTGCGCGCCTAGCACGATGAGGACATCCGCGGGTTCGGGCGCGTTCAACCGTTTCGCGTTCACCACAACGGACAAGACCAGAAAAGCCTCGAGAAAAAATAAGGCCGCCAATGCAGACAGTACATAGAGACGCCAGTTTTTATAAAAGGGTTTTCTCACTTTTCGCATGCTGTTACTATAGCATACAGGCGTCCTCTCGCGCAATCCGCCGTCAGGTTTGGAAATCGTCACATCCATTTAAGCAAAATAAGCGCCTTCTCTCCGGATATTCTTTTGAGCACGCGGTAGCCATGATCGCAGGCCGTGCCGACGCCTTCCGTGCCCGGCCGGCAAAAGCCGTTGGGCCGGCAGGTTCCGTCGTCGCGGACAATCAGCTTGCCCATCATGCCAACCGCCGCCCATTCCCCGCGCCGCGAGCGCGGCAGATAGGGCCGGCTGGCGTCGTAGGCCGGGTTGAGCTTTGGCTGCCGGACCGCCTCTTCCTGCACCCGCGCGTCCGTCCATTCGTATAGCGGCGCGCCCCATTCATCCCGTACATACTTGCCCTGCCAGCCGCACCCGTATGTGTCCCCGACGATGGAGGGCGTGGCGGAAACCACGCCAAGGATATAGCGGTCCTGTGCGGTCGCTTTGCGGATGTATTCGCCCTCCAGCGTGACGAATAACCCCCTGCGATCCTCTTGCCCCGTGTTCTGATCCTGCCATTCAAACATCTCCGCGTAATCCGCGCCGGTGGTAAAGAGGCCGGACGCGCTGTACGTATTGCCGTTGAACAGCACGCGGAACGCGTTGCTTCGGGCGGACGATGACGTCCCGTTGCCGATGATAAACGCGTCGTCGTTCTGGGTATCATTATTCGCAGGGTTCGACGCGATGTTGTACCGGCCAATGGCTGTCTGAGCACGGTTTTGCGCGATGGTCCCCAGCCCGCCGGCATGGGATTGATTGCCGCTGGCGATTGTACCTGTGCCCTCGGCATGAGCGGATAAACCACTGGCGGTTGTAACCGAACCCTCGGCATGGGATTGGCTGTTGCTGGCGGTCGTTTGGTAGCCTTCGGCATGGGCCGTATTTCCGCTGGCGATTGTCCTATAACCCTCGGCATGAGATGAGGCGTCGCTGGCGGTCGTTTGGTAGCCCTCGGCATGAGCGCTTGTGCCGCTGGCGGTTGTGTTGACGCCCTCGGAATGCGAGGCAATGCCGCTGGCGCCGGTAGAGGGTGAAGCGGCATCTTGATGCCCCTCGGCATGAGCGCTTGAACCGCTGGCAAGTGTGCCGTAGCCCTCGGCATGCGCGCGCGAACCGCCGGCGTTTGTCAGATAGCCCTCCGCGTGGGAAGACTCGCCGTGGGCGGTTGTTTCGTAGCCCTCGGCATGAGAGTTCGAGCCCTCGGCGGTTGTTTGATAGCCCTCGGCGGAGGCATAATCGCCGCTGGCGAGCGTTCTGGCGTTCTGGGCGTGGGAGCACACGCCGCTGGCGGTCGTGGCGCAGCCCACGGCAAAGGAACCGTTGCCTTCGGCGACTGTCCCGCCGCCCGCCGCGAAGGAATCGCCCCCGCTGGCCATGGACGCTTCGCCCAGCGCGACGGCGTTGACGCCCATGGCATAATCGTCCGGCGTGTTGACGCCCCGCAGCGAGCCTTCCGCGTTGCCGTCGACAAGGTTGAGCAGATTGCTTTCACCGGCCGGGCCCGTAGAGCCCGTGGGGCCTGTCGGGCCGGTCGGGCCTGTGAGACCCGTGGAACCTGTGAGGCCTGTGGGGCCCATGGAGCCGGTCGGGCCTGTCGGGCCTTGCGGGCCGGTGGGCCCTTGGATATGCCCCGCGCTCACCCAGGCCGTTCCGTCCCATACATACAGGTCGCCGTCTACCAGAAAGCCCTGGCCGGGCTGGCCGGTTGGGTGCTCGGCGATCAGGTCCTCCAGCGTGGGGTAGGATCCCTCGATCGTCACGCTTGTGCCGGCCGGGCCTGTGGAGCCCGTAGGGCCTGTTGGGCCGGTCGGGCCTGTGATGCCTGTGGAGCCTGTTGGGCCCGTCGGGCCTTGCGGGCCGGCGGGCCCTTGGATATGCCCCGCGTTCACCCAGGCCGTTCCGTCCCATACATACAGGTCGCCATCCACGAGAAAGCCCTGGCCGGGCTGGCCGGTTGGGTGCTCGGCGATCAGATCCTCCAGCGTGGGGTAGGATCCCTCGATCGTCACGCCGGCGCCGGCCGGGCCCGTGGGGCCTGTGGGCCCAGTCGGGCCGGGGGGG
>WRGP01000149.1 GCA_009787135.1 Bacillota bacterium
GCAGGTTCCCATCCGCTCTCTTATCCAGTTTGTGAACATCTTTATCGATGGGGTCGCGCAAATGTGGTATTCCATGCGGCAGGGGGCTATCCATTACGATCCCGGATCGGCGCCGGATATTTCCGAAATGTTTCGAACGCTGGCAAAAGCCGTTATCAATTTTTTGGAGGGGTAAAAGGATGAGGCTACTCAAAACGCGCGATCAGAAACCGCGGGAAACATCTCGCGGAAAAACAACGACAACAAGGGGGCAAAACACGCCCCATAAAAGGAGGAAGACAGTCATGGCGCTGCTTATCATGATGGCCGCTATCGTTGGTATTGTATTGACAGGTTTCCTG
Organism: Bacillota bacterium; assembly: GCA_009787135.1. Lineage (GTDB taxonomy): Bacteria > Bacillota > Clostridia > Christensenellales > Aristaeellaceae > Avichristensenella. The sequence continues at coordinate 342 of WRGP01000149.1, forward strand.
GTCGTGCTGATCAATAGCCCCGGCAAGCTTCCGCCGCTCACGGATGAGCGGGGAAACGTGATTCCAGGTTCCCTTTCCGAAAAAACCTGGGTTGAGATCAATGGCATTACGCAGGGCATGTTCATTCGGGGAGAGAACCCCCAAAATCCCGTGGTGCTGTACGTACATGGCGGGCCCGGTACGCCGATGCTGCAATTTATTACCGCTATGGAAAAAAGCGAGCGCCTGGAGAAATACTTTACGGTATGCTATTGGGATCAGCGCGGCTCGGGCATGACATACGCACAATCCAAAGATCCTTCGGCTTTAACGGTGGAGCAAATGGTGGAGGATACGCGCGAAGTGACGGAATATCTCAAATCTCGTTTCGGTCAGGATAAAATATACCTTTTGGGTCACTCCTGGGGTTCCTATCTCAGCGTGAAAACAATCGAAAAGTATCCTGAGAACTATCTTGCGTATATTGGCGTGGGGCAAACGGTGAACCTGCCGGAATCGGAGCGCTTAAGCTATGATTTTATGCTGGGCCACGCAAAGGAAATCAATGATAAAGAGGTTGTTGAAAAGCTGGAAAAATACGATCCGCGCGCGGCTGACTTTCCATCGCTTGAGTATCTCTTTAAAGTCAGGACGGGTATTCTTGAAAAATACGGAAGAGGGCGTGTGCGCGAAGACGGGGGGGCTACCTTTCCCAAAATTCTTCAAGCGTTCTTTAGATTTAAGGGATATACGCTGCGCGAAAAAATTGACTGGTTTCTCGGCGCTGATTTTTCGGGTGTCATTCTGTTTCCAACCGTGCTCCTCAAAGACAACCTTATGCTGTCGTCCGTAAAATTTGAAGTTCCGTTTTATATCCTTCAGGGGGTTTACGACGGTCAGTGTTCGCCGATGCTCGCGGAACGGTATCTGGATACTTTGGAGGCGCCTAAAAAAGGGTTTTACACGTTTGCCCATTCCGCCCATTCCCCCAATATGGAAGAACCGGAAGAGTTTGTTAAGGTTTTTCGTAAAATAGCGTCGGAAAACCCCGGCATATGACAAGTGGGGAGATTGAAAAAACGTATCCAGATTCGCGGAAAAATAAAGCAATATCCGGCGGCACGGACGGCGCACCTTTGGAACAACCGGTAATCATGAGTACCGCTATGAAAACGAATAGTATGCATGGCGGAATCTTTTTCATTATAAATAGTTGTCCTTTTTATCGATTGGAATCTTCGCAATAATCGCGCAACATACCCGCAAATTCAATACGGGTGATTTCACCCTTCGGAATGAAAAAGTCGCCCGTACCACGGAATATCATTTGCATCATGAGCTTTTTCGCCGCTTCCCTTGCCCATTCGCTTATCTCGTCCGCATCCCCGGGTTCCATTTCCAAGAGGATATCCGGGGGAATAACCCCTGATAACCGTTGATAATTAAAGAACGCGGCGGCCGCTTCCTCGCGCGTGATTTTGCGGTCAGGCGCGAATTTACCGTCGCCGTTGCAATCGAATATAATCCCGTTCGCCGCCGCCCATTTCACCGCGTCGCAATACCATGTACCGGCGCCTACGTCGTCAAACGGGTTGGAAAACACGCCCGCGTCCGGGCTGCCCGCCATGCGGTAAAACGCCGTGGCCGCCATGCCGCGCGTCATCGCCGTATCCGGGTCAAACAGCATGGGTGCGGCGCTCGTACCGATCATAAGGCCGTTTTTGAACACATATTCCACGCCGTTGTTTATATAGTCATAAAGCCCCACGTCGGCAAACGGGCAGGGCCTGTGAACCGTCATTTCGTCGGTATCTTTTGTTACGGCGTAATAGATTACCTTGCTTCTGTACAAATAACCGTACTTAGCCATTTCCCAATAGTATTTCCCCGGGGAAACGCCGGGACCGGTGGCGGGAATGATTTCCGAGTAATTTCCCGCGTATTTTTGTGACCATCTGCCATCGGCAAGCTGCGCCCAAAAATGAAAATCAAAATTGCGCGCGTCTTCGCTCAACGGCTCATCTTCTTTGGCGTAACAGCCCAAGCGCAGCGCGATACGGTATTCCTTCGCGGGGTCTATGGAAGCGTTGAAGCCGTCTATTCTGCGTAATTTTGATACGCGAAGCCCCGCTTTGTGTTCTTCGACATATTTTTCAAACAGCCCGCCGATATACTCGACAACCCCGTCCTCGCCCGATTCAAGGAAAACACGGTTTACGTCTCGGTAACTGCCGCCGAGGTCGTCAAGATGAACCGGGACGCTGTCCCTGACCGCGTAGGCAAGGCAGTTCGCGTTGACGGTATCATCCAGCCTGCCTTCTTCGGGCACCCGGGTGAAGCCGAATTTGCCGTACCCGCTCGGGCGCTTGCCTACGCGGCCGCTCACTTTAAGATACGGCGCGTTTCCGTCGCTGTGATACATGTCGGCGAATACGCCCTGTGCCTCGCCCGCAAGGGGGAACAGCGCGAACCCGAAGTTTTGCGTATCCGCCCGCGTCCACGCTTGTACAATTTCGGTCACCGAAACGCTGACCCAGCCGTCATCTTCCGGCTGCAGAGCCGTGACCGTCAATCCATTGTTGTCTGCAAGCGCCTTCGCTTCCGCGCACGTCGATATGTACAGCGTCCAGCGCCCGCTCACGGTTCCTATGCGCAGTTCCTTCGGCGGCGCGCCCTCCGCGGCGTACAGAAATAGTTTCGCTTCGGTAATTTCATCCGCGAAAAAATCAACGCCAAGAGGAACGCGCACAAACGAGAATATATCCCCGCCGCCGGCCGTTTTGCCGACGCGAATCGTTTTCGTATCAATACCCATGCCGCCGTAGCCTTCCGGGGCGTCGTCGCTGTAAAAGGCGGTGACGGCCCCAGTCCAAGCCGTTGTTCGTAAAGTTTCCGCGCCGACGGCCGATATAAATGTGCCAAGCGACACAATTACGAAAATCATCAGCGCAATAGTTTTTTTTGTGCTTTTCATAATCTACGCATCCTCATAAAATCTTTTAGGCTTTTATAGTTTTTGCCGGGATAAACGGGTATGAAAGTCAGTATAGCACATTCTCCACGAGTCGTAATCTTTTTTCGTTGAACCGGTGGTATTATGTGGTATACTTAAGTTGTCGTATCAAAAAATAAGGAGGCCATCGTATGCCGCATGTTGTCATCAAAGCCATTCAAGGGGCCACGCCCGCACAGTATCAGGAGGCCGCCGACCGGATTGCCGACGTCATCAATAAGACGCTGGGAAAACCGGCCAAGTACATTTCCGTATCGGTGGAAGAATATTCTTTTCCGGAATGGGAAGGCGTTTATAACGAGTTTGTGAAGGATAAGGCCAATGTGCTGGTGAAGCCAGGCTATACCAATCCGAAGACTTTCGCGTAACGATACGCCGATATGGCGGGCTATATTATACGTCCGGCAGGTTCTCGTCCACAATTCGCCGGCCGCTGTCTGAAAGCGCAAGCTCCACCAGCACGCGGTTTGGCAGGCACACGATGGACCGGCCCAAGGCGCGGGCAGCCCAGTTGGAAGCGGTTACCTCTCCCTGGTGCAGGCACAGCTGGTTTTTGCAGCTCGCGTAGGCCATGCGCACGCCCCCATCATTGATGGAGATGATGTTCTTCTCCCCGCTTTCCTGCTCAATGACCACATCCCGCTCTTCATCAAGCGGCACGGCGGCATACAGCTCGCCATTGACGCGGATCTCCACCATGCCGCTAAGCGCCTGCCCGCCGCGCGCCCATACCATAGCACCGTAGGCCGCGGCGGACATAAGCAGCGCAAGGCAAATGATGAGCCAATCTTTTTTGCGGATCATTCGGCTTCTCCCTGTCCATGGCATTATTTACCATCATACCACACGGATATCCAATTTAAAAGATTAGGCAGGGCCCGAGTTTATTCTCATTTTAGTTCGTTAACCTCTTGTCAATCTTTGGTACATGCGCTATAATGGAAACAGGCGGGAATATGATCCGCACAATTTTTGTAAAGGAGAGCATATGACATGAAAAAGACTCTCTCTGTGGTGCTGGCCCTGGTTCTCTGCTTTGGCGCCTCCCTCGCGCTGGCCGACACCTTTGGCCTTGGCATCGTGACCTCCATTGATGCCTCCACGCCCGGGTATATCGAGGACGGCGAGGCCTACAACGGCAGGGCACAGGTAGATTCCACCATTTGCGCCGTCATTCTGGACGACAAGGGCGTCATCGTTGACATCTATTTTGACGTGGCGCAGACCCGCGTTGACTTCACGCCCGAGGGTGAGATTCTCTCCGATCTGGAAGCTATCCAGAAGACCAAGATGGAAAAGCGGGATGGATACAACATGCGCGGCCGCTCGCCCATCGGCGCGGAGCTGTTTGAGCAGGTGAACGCGCTGAGGGCATTTTGCATCGGCAAGACCGCGGAAGAAGTCTTGGGCATGAAGCTTACGACGGAAGGCGATCACGCGGGCGCGTCTGCGGACGCTGATCTCGCCACCTCCTGTACCATTACGATCAATGAATATCTGGCTGCGCTGGCCAAGGCCGTGGCGAACGCCGCGGCGGGAGAGATTCTGGAGATTCAGTAGGTATGGATGACCCCAAATAAAAAAGCCCGGGCCAAAGTTTGGCCCGGCTTTTTTTGCCAATGCGGTTCATACCCCGCCCCTGGGGGCGTTCTGTCGAAATAATTTCCATCCCGCCTCCCAATACGCTGCGGTGGGGGGAGGGATTCATTCGGCGGCGAAGGTGATCAAAATAACCTGCGGGCGGGCAAAAACCCTTGGCACATCGGCAAAGGTTCCCGTTCCGTTGCTGACGTAGACCGGCGTGCCGTCCCGGGATTTTGCCCATCCTGACATAAAACGCTGCCCGTACGCGGTGATTGTTTTGCGGGGCGTCAAAGCCGGGGCCCATAGGCCGAACAAGGTGATTTGCCCGCCGTGCGTATGCCCGCTTACGATCAAGTCTACGGACGAAGTATCCTGCCGCATCGTAACGTCCGGGTTATGCGCCGCAAGCAGCACGAAATCATCGCCGCGCGCGCCTTTCACCGCCTTTTCCACGCTGGGCGCGCGGTTCCAAAGATCCTCCACGCCCGCCACGTAAAGATGGTCCCGAACATGCGCCCCGCTGTTCGACAGGGGATGGATGGCATGCCGCTCCATGGCCGCGAACAGGGCTTTGTAGTTGTCGTGGTTGCCTTCCACGCCATAGATGCCGTCCGTTGTGACGGCATGCGACAGTATTTCCATGGAACGCTCCAGGGCTCCGGCGCTGGTGGGAAAGTCTCCGCCCAAAATGAGCAAATCAGGGTGTAGCGCGTTAACCTCCCGCACGACCGCCTCAAGCGCCTGCGCGGAGATCGCGTGGGTGTCGGTGATAAAGGCGACCGTATAGCCGTTCATCTCCGCCGGTATTTTCGGCGAATGAAAGGGCACCTTTTTATATTCGACCATTTTGTCCAGCGTCAACGCGGAAATGGCATGAGCGGCTGCCACGGCGGCTGCCAGAATGACTATGGCTGGAAATACGTTTATCCTTTTTTTATGACGGATACCCTGTCACCCCTTTGTTTTATGGTCATTAAAAGGCAAGTCTCTCTTCCAGATACGCCTTGAGCTGGTCGCGGCGCACCCTCGCCTGCTCCATGGAATCCCGCTCGCGAACGGTCACGGTGCCGTCTTCCACGGTGTCAAAGTCTATGGTCACGCAGAACGGCGTGCCGATCTCGTCCTGGCGGCGGTAGCGCTTGCCGATGGAGCCGGCCTCGTCATATTCGATCATGAAGTATTTGGCCAATTCTTCATAGATTTCCATGGACAGCGGCCCCAGCTTGTTTTTCTGCAGCGGCAGCACGGCGGCTTTGTACGGCGCCAGCGCGGGATGCAGGCGGAGCACCACACGGCTGTCCTTTTCCAATTGCTCTTCCTCATACGCGTCGCAGAGGAAAGCCAGCGCCATGCGGTCCACACCCAGCGCCGGTTCCACGCAATAGGGGATGTACCGCTCGTTTGTCACGGGATCGATATACTCCATCGCCTCCCCGCTTGCCTCCTGGTGCGCCTTGAGGTCAAAATCCGTCCGGTCCGCGATGCCCCACAGTTCGCCCCAGCCAAAGGGGAAATGGTATTCAAAATCCGTGGTGGCCTTTGAATAATGGGAAAGCTCCTCGGGCTGATGGTCGCGCAGGCGCAGGTTTTCCTCGCGCATGCCGAGGGATAGCAGCCAGTCGCGGCAGAAGGCGCGCCAGTAGGCAAACCATTCCAGGTCCTCGCCGGGCTTGCAGAAAAACTCCATCTCCATCTGCTCAAACTCGCGCGTGCGGAAGGTAAAGTTGCCGGGCGTGATCTCGTTGCGGAAGGATTTGCCAATCTGCGCGATGCCCATGGGCAGCTTCCGGCGCGTGGTGCGCATGACGTTTCTAAAATTTACAAAGATGCCCTGCGCGGTCTCGGGCCGCAGATACAGTTCCGCGGCGCTGTCGTCCGTCACGCCCTGATAGGTTTTGAACATCATGTTAAACTTACGGATGCCCGTAAAATCCTGTTTTCCGCAGGTCGGGCAGGGGATATTATGCTCCTTGATGAACGCCTCCAGCTTTTCGTTGGGCCATCCGTCGCCCGTGACAGGCGTTTCCCACCCGGCGGTGAAATCCTCCACCAGCTTGTCCGCGCGAAAGCGCGCCTTGCAAGCCTTGCAGTCCATCAGGGGATCGTTGAAATTGGTCACATGGCCGGAGGCCACCCAGACGCTGCGGTTCATCAAAATGGCCGCGTCCAGCCCCACATTATGCTTGCTCTCCTGCACGAACTTCTTCCACCAGGCGCGCTTGACGTTGTTTTTGAACTCCACGCCCAGCGGGCCATAGTCCCACGCGTTGGCCAGGCCGCCGTAAATTTCCGAGCCCGCAAAAATAAAGCCTCTGCCCTTGCAGAGCGCCACAAGTTTGTCCATCGTCAGGGCCATGAAAAGTCACCCTTTCATTCATAGTATGGAAAATAATAGACAAAAGGCGCTGTTTTGTCAAGAAAATCAGGCGAAAAGTTGCAAGCTTACCTATCGCATGGTATAATGACCGCGACAAAGAA
>WRGP01000150.1 GCA_009787135.1 Bacillota bacterium
GGGCAGCAGCAGCGCGTGCTGCTGGCCCGCGCCCTGTGCGCCACAGAGAAGATGCTGCTTCTCGATGAGCCTGTGGCCGGCCTGGACCCGATTGTCACGCAGGAGCTGTATGAGCTGATCAATAATATCAACCGGGCGCTGGGCATCACGGTCGTCATGGTGTCGCACGACATCGCAAGCGCGGTCAAGTACGCCAGCCATATCCTGCACCTCAAGAACCGGCAGATGTTTTTTGGTCAGACCAAGGAGTATATGGAGACCGATTTGGGACGGCTTTTCCTGGGAGGGCAGCGGCATGATTGAAACAGTGCGCGGTATCTTTGGAACGCTTTCGGAAATGCTCTCGTATGCTTTTCTGGTCAGGGCCATGGTGGTGGGGCTGCTCGTATCCCTGTGCGCCTCGCTGCTGGGCGTGAGCCTGGTGCTCAAGCGGTATTCGATGATCGGCGACGGCCTGTCGCGCGTGGGTTTTGGCGCCATGGCGATTGCCACGGCAGTGGGCATGGCGCCGCTGACCCTGGCGATCCCCGTTGTGGTGCTGGCGGCGTTTTTGCTGCTGCGCGTGAGCGAGAACAGCAAGATCAAGGGGGATTCGGCCATCGCGCTGATTGCCACCAGTTCGCTGGCCATTGGCGTGATCGTGATCTCGGCCACCACGGGCATGAATACGGACGTGTGCAATTATATGTTCGGCAGCATCCTGGCCATGAGCCGGGATGATGTAACGCTGAGCGTATGGCTGTGCGCGGTGGTGCTGGTGCTGTTCATCCTGTTCTACAACAAGATCTTTGCCGTGACGTTTGATGAGAACTTCGCCCGCGCCACGGGCACCAGGGCGGGCGCGTACAACACGCTCATCGCGCTGCTGACGGCGGTCACGATCGTGCTGGGCATGCGCATGATGGGCGCGCTGCTCATTTCCAGCCTGGTCATTTTTCCATCGCTGACGAGCATGCGCGTGTGCAAGCGGTTCCGTACCGTTGTGATCAGCTCGGCCGTGCTGTCCGTGGTTTGCTTCTTTTTGGGTTTGGTGATATCTTATATATATGCGTTTCCGACGGGGGCGAGCGTGGTCGGCGTGAACATTATCATGTTTTGCATATTCAGTACCATTGGCATGATGCCAAGGAGGGGGATCGCATGAAAAAAATGTTGTTGGTTGTCATGATGCTCGGGCTGGTTATGCTGGCGGGCTGCGGCAGCGTGCCGGCGTCCGAGGCGGAGGCGCCGAAAGCCGCGGCGGTGGCGACACAGATCCCCGTGGATCTGGAAATCAAGGAGAAGATGTTCATCGCGCAGACGAATGATGTGTACCTGAACACGGATGAATATTTGGGCAAGACGATCCAGTACGAAGGCATTTTCGACAGCTTTTATTACCCGCCGACCGATACGACCTATTGCAGGGTCATGCGCTATGGCCCCGGCTGTTGCGGCAACGACGGAAGCGCGGGCTTTGAGGTCAGCTGGCAAGGCGACGGAATCCAAATGCCGGAGCCAAACGACTGGGTCGAGGTGATCGGCGTGCTGGAAGAATATGAGGAAGAAGGATTTACCTACCTGCGGCTGGATGTTTTGAGCCTGAAGGTTTTGGCTGTGCGCGGCGCGGAGACGGTGACGCAGTAGCAGGATAAATGTGTGGAGGGGTAAGGGGAACGCCAGGGGGCAGCGCCCCCCGGAAGGCCTCTCACGTTCCCTAGCTGCTCGCGCTCTGATAATGCCTCAACCCGAACCGCCAGAAGCACAGGGCGAACACCGTGAAAACCACCACAACCCCCAGCGCTTGCGCAAGCCCCGGCAGGGTCAGCGCGCCGGACAGCAGTTGCGTTGGCACGGTAGACATGATCCCGTAGGGCAGGATAAAGTAAAAGATCGCTTTGGACATGCCCTTGTACAGCACGCCGGGAATCTTGAAATTCAGTTCAATCAAAAGCTCTTCCAGCTGCATAATGCCGTTTACGGAGATGACGAGGAACGGGATCGTGCGCAGAATCAGCTCCATATCGTACCAAAGCAGCGTCATCAACAGGACAAGCGCGGCATACGCAAGGCCGAGGGATACCGAAACCACCGTGCCCGTGACGGAAACGCCGTAGCAAACGATCAGCACGCTTGCGGCCACCAGCGGAAGGGAGCCGGGGTTCACGCTTTCAAAGGTGAGGCGCAGCAAAGGGCTGAAAGGCTTTGTAAGATATTGATCCAGATCGCCCCGCTTGATTTTGCCGGGGATATCGACGATGCCGAAGAAATAGATCAGCATGTTCAGCGCGTTGATGATGGAAAACGTGCCGACAAAAATGATCATCTGCCCCCTGCTCCAGCCGCCGATGGAATCCACCCGCGAATAGATCGCTTCAAAGGCCAACAGCTGCACCAGAAACACCGTGCCATCGGCGAAAAACACGCCAAAGAAGCTGAGGCGGAACATCATCATATGCGACAGCTTGTATTTGATCAGAAGAAGGATAAACTTCAGATTTTTTTTCATATGCCCACCCCCTCGTATTTCACGCGCAAACGGCCGTATGTGTACTGCGCGATGACCAGCACTGCCAGCGTCCACGCCGTGATGACGCCAAGCCCAAGCAGGCCTTCCCGCGCGGTCAGTTGGCCGGTAAACAGCATGGCCGGCGTATAGACCACATGCGTAAACGGGACAAATTGCAGGACCGAAAGAGCCGCCTTGGGCAGCAAGGCCAGCGGGACCATGGCGCCGGTGGCGAACGCGATGATGTTCCACTGCACATGCAGGAAAAAGGTGATGTCAACAAACTTAAACGCCAATATCCCGATGAAATATTGAAAACAGGACGTGAAAGTCAGGCCCAGCAGGGCCATGGCCGCGCCAAGCAGGAGTCCAGGGGCACTGCCCGTGAGCGCGACATCGACGCGGAAAACAGCGGCGCAAAGCACGGCCGCAAGGATGCTAAAGCCCAGATGAAACGCCGATTCGCCGGCCGCCATGGCGCTGAAAAAGCCCATCGGGTTCATCGGCGTGACCATATGCCCGGAGAATCTGCCCTCGCGTATCAAGCCGGAGACCTCGCCGCTGATTTGATTTGAGAAGTTCACGGCATTCAGGATCGAGCCGGCGATGTAGTAGGAGAGCATGGCACGAAAGGTAAAGCCGCCGACAAGCGCCTTGCCGTCAAAAATGGTCCGCCAGAGGATCCACCCCGCGAATATACGGCCGAAGGTCATCAGCATGGTCATGGCGGCGTCAAAGCGCCAGACGATCTGCATCTTGAAGCTGAGGCGGAACACCTCAATGTATTTGCTCACAGGCGCGCCCCCGTTTCCTGGCGATAGATTTTTTCCACGACCACGCCGATGTCCTCTTCCTCAATCGAAATATCGCTTAGCGAATGCTCGCGCATGATCTGCTCAAGGATGGCGCCGCTTCGCTCCTTTGGGATGGTAAACACCGCTTTGTGCGGGCTTTGCTCAAGCAGCGCGCATGCATCCGGCGCCGTGAAGGCGGTCTCGCCCTCAAATTGGACGGTCACCTTTTTATGCGTCTGGTACGCGTCAAACAACGCCTCCGTGCCGCCGTCGTACACCTTGCGCCCGCCGCCGACCACCACGCTGCGCGGGCACAGGCTCCGCACATCCTCCATATAATGGGAAGTCAAGAGGATTGTGGTGCCGCGTCGCGTGTTTACTTCCTTGAGAAACGCGCGGATCTGCCGCTGCGCGGGCGCGTCCAGGCCAATGGTCGGTTCGTCGAGAAAGAGCACCTTGGGATCGTGCAGCAGCGCCGTGACAAGCTCCATTTTCATGCGCTCGCCCAGCGACAGGGTCCGCACCTGCATGTTCAAATACGCCCCCGCGCCAAACAGATCGGTCAGCAGCGCGAGGCTGTGCCGGTACTCATCGTCCGGTATTTCGTACATCCGCTTGAACAGCAAAAACGTGTCGGCGGGCGTAAGGTCGAACATCAGCTGTGATTTCTGGCCCATCACCACGGCGTATTGCCGCTTCAACTCGTTTTGCAGCTTGTTTGGGGTAAAGCCCAGCACGGACAGCGCGCCGGAGGTCGGCGGGATGATGCCGGTCAGCATCTTGATCAGCGTCGTCTTGCCCGCGCCGTTGGGGCCGATGAGGCCGACAAACTCGCCGCGTTCCACCGTCAGGTCAAAACCGGACACCGCCTCCTTTTCAACCAATCGACGATGGAACAGGCTCTTCACACTGCCCCAAAGGCCGGGTTCCTTTTCAAACCGCTTATATACCTTGGTCAGGTTCTTCGCCTCAATGAGTGCCAAGGGGATCACCGCCTTTTTCATATTGGATCATGACATCCGGGTTGTGGCCTTTGCTCAGCTTATGGCGCGCCTTCCGGTTGGCCACGGTGTCAAAGAGGATGGAGAAGTCATAGTCGTCAGGATAGAGCGCGTCGGCGGCCACGAGAAGCTGGATGCGCTTGTGGTTGACAAGCAGCTTTTGCTTCTTTACCTGCACTCCTACCATGCCCTTTTCATCCGCGCGCCGGTAGACGATGCCCGTCTCTTTCCGGGGGTGCACGCGCACGCTGTCGCCAACCTGAAAGCGGTCGCAGCGGCGCGGCGAAGGCTTTTCCGGGGCCTGCCGGATGACGACGCGCCGGGCAGGCGCGCGCGCTTCTGCCGGGCTCGTGGAGGCAAGCGCGCCGTGATAGGCCGCCTCCCGCGCGCGCGCCAGCATATGCGCCGGAAGCCCCAGCCGCTGGGCGATATACAGCGCGCAGCTCTCGCCCGCCTCGCCCAATTCAAGCCGGTACAAAGGCGCGAGGCTCTCCCGGTCAAAGGCCATGCGGGCGTTTTGAAGCCCTTGGGTTTGGGCCGCGTATTCTTTGATCTCCGGGTAGTGGCTGGTCGCCGCGAACAGGCAGCCCGTACGCCGCAGTTCGTCCAGAATGGCCACGGCCAGGCCCATGCCCTCCGCCGGGTCCGTGCCGGAACCAAGCTCGTCAAGCAGCACCAGGCTTTCGCCGGCCGCCTCCCGCAGAATCTTGATGATGTTCGTCATGTGTGAGGAGAAGGTCGAAAGGTTTTCCGCGATGCTCTGGCCGTCGCCAATGTCGCAGAGGACGCTGGCGTTCATCGCGAAGCGGCTCCCGGCCCCGGCGGGGACGTGCAGGCCGCTCTGCGCCATGAGCGATAAAAGGCCCAGGGTCTTGAGCGCTACGGTCTTGCCGCCCGTGTTGGGGCCGGTGATGACAACGCCGTGGATGCCCTCGCCGAGGGTGAAATCAAGCGGCACGCAGGCGTCCGGGTCCAGCATCGGGTGGCGGCCTTGGACGATGGTGATCCTGCGTTCCGCCGTGATATCCGGCGCGCCGGCCTTCATCGCCAGGCTGAGCTTTGCCTTGGCAAAGGCAAAGTCTAGCGCCTCCATGCATTCCACGTTGAGCAGCAGCTCTTTATGGCAGGCTTCCGCCAGTGCGGTCAAGGTGTAGAGAATACGCCGTATCTCGTTGTCCTCGCGGATGGCCAGCTCCATCAACGCATCCGACAGCTTGCGCGCCCGCGTAGGCTCAATGAACACGGTGCTGCCGGAGTTGGAGATATCCACCACCGTGCCCTGTACCTGCTGCTTATGCTCCCGCTTGACGGGCAGCGCGAAGCGCCCGCCCCGCGTGACGATGAAGCTCTCGGAGAACCATTCGCGCTTGCCGCGCAGCATGCTCTCCAGGCTGGATTTGACGGCGTCGCGGGCGGACTCCATCTTGCGGCGGATGGCGCGCAGCTCAGGCGAGGCCTGGTCGTCCACCGTATCGCCCCGGATCGCGCCGTCGATCTCCTCATACAGATCCTTCAGTGGGTGTAGGCTCCGGCCCAAAGCGGCGACAGCCGTTTCGGTTATTTCCGCGCGCTGCAGGTAGGATTTCATACGGTTACACGTGCGCACGAAGCGCGTGATGCCGGCAAGCTGCCCGGGCGTGAGCATTGCGCCCGCCTCGCACAGCGTCAGGGTCTTGCGGGTTTCCGACGTGGGGGAGAGGGGCGGCGTGCCCAGGGCTTCGATGATCCGCCGGGCAGCCGTTGTTTCCGCCAGCCGGGCGCGAAGTTCCGTTTCGTTCATGGACGGGGCAAGCGCCAGGGCCTTTTCCTTTGCCTTCTCGCAAAGGCAATGATCGCCAAGGCGCGCGAGGATGGTATCAAATTCTATGGCGGCCGTATGCTTGCGCATGGGGATGCTCCTTTACAATATAAAAATGCCCGCGGGACAGAACCGCGCCTTATCTGGCGGTATCTTCCCGCGGGCAATGCCAAAGAAAATCAAAAGTGTAACAGGACCGGCCCGTCACACTTCACGCCCCGGCGGGATGGAAATCTCCGCAAAGGGCAACTCGCAATGGCTTGTTTATGGAAGCGTTCAGCTAAGGCGATCGTCCGAAACGCGGCCCGCGCGTTTCGGGAAAGGCACGACAAAATACGGCATCAGCCGCACCCATGGCCTCTCTCAACTATGAAATTAGTTGAAAATCACCGACACCAAACTTAACAAACACACGCCATCCTTTTATATTTTGATGAAGGTAGTATAGCAAATGATTGTGGGGTTGTCAACCGGGGATGAAGGCGGAAGGAATTTACCCCTTACGCGGGGGCTTTGGGGAGCGGCGCCCCAGCGTGTTCCCCTTCGTCCCTACCACCGCGCCATCAACGCCCCCGGCAGCACCTCAAACGCCGCGCTTTCCACCGGCACGAGTTCACCGTCCAGATTGAGCAGAATTTGGCCCGCCGCCCCCGACACGGCGGCACGCCTGCAATGCCGGACGGAAATGCCGGGGATATCCAGGATGCGGCCTGTGAGCAGCTTGATGAGCTGGCGGGGCATCTTCCAATTGGGCATGCTCTCCAGCAGGATCAGGTCCAAGAGCCCGTCGTCCGGCAGGGCGTTTGGCGCCACCTTCATCCCGCCGCCGATGAACCGCCCGTTGGCGGCGGCCATCAGCATCAGCTTTTTGGTGAAGGGCGGCTCGTCGTCCACCGCCACGGTCAGCGCTACGGGACGGTAGGCGATGATGGCGCGCAGGACACCCCAAAGATAGGGGAACATGCCGCGCGCGTATTTCTTGGCGGCAATGGAGTACGCAAGAACGCAGGCGTCAAAGCCCGTGCCGCAAGCGTTGAGGAAGAGCAAGTCATTCGCAAGGCCGGCGTCCAGCGGCCTGGCAGGCTTTTGGAGAAGGTGGAGGAGCGCCGCCTCCGGCTTGCCCGGAATCTCCAGCACCTTGATGATGTCGTTCCCTGTGCCCGCCGGGATGACGCCAAGCGCGGCCCCGGTGCCGTAGAGCCCGCGCGCCGTTTCGCATATCGTGCCGTCGCCGCCGACCGCGGCCACGGTGTCCGCGCCTTTCAAGGCGGCGTCCTTGGCCAGCCGTGTAGCGTGTCCCGCCGATTCTGTCAAGGATACGGCATGCGG
>WRGP01000151.1 GCA_009787135.1 Bacillota bacterium
GAGCGAAGCCGCCGCTGTCGCTTTTGACTACGGCGGCTCTGCCTTGTTTTCAGATTCGCTTCTTACGGATCGCCCGGATGTATGATTTGTATAAATCCTTCCCGGACTTAAAAAACTTTAATTCTGATTGTGACAGGGTTTTATTATCGCATTTAAGAGCCAGCAGTTCCAAAGTGCAAAGCATATCCGCCGCTTGGAACAGTTTGTAATCCGCCGGCGCGACCTTTCGGAATTCTACGTTGGTCAGCAATGTATTGAAGAGGGTTACAAGAATATTGGTAAGTTCCAACTGCCCGTAATCATAATACACAATCACCTTGTCATACCGCATGAACATTTCCGCGTTATCGCGGAGGTATGCCGAGAGGTGTTTTGTGATTCCGATGTTCAAGCCGATATCCTCCGGCAAGTTCTTTTTTTCAATAACAATGGAATGGTATGTAATATCGAAAATGCGGATGAAGTGATACAGCCTGTCGAATATCTGTTTCCTTTCGATGACGGACAAATTTTTATACTCGCCCTCGCGCCTGATCAGCGGCCCGGCGTGGACAGTATAATCGGGGACGCCTTTTTGGCGCATACGGCTTTGCATTTCCGAAAGGCTCCGCGATATATCAACGGATTGGTCATGAAAGACAAGCGTCACGATGTAATAAGGCGAATGTGTTTCATAAGCCCCAAAATCGCCTGATTCATCTATAAAGACACTTAGTTCTTTCATACTTGCCGCACATCCCTTGACAAAAAAAGTGGCGGGGAGCATCCCCGCCTTGGTAGGACCCGGACCTTTCGGTCAGCCCCAGCAGTGCCGAAGCACCACCTATTGATTACATTATAGCGGATTTCGCTCGGTTTGTCAAGCCCCAAAATTTTTCGATTTTGATTCCATCCGCCGATATTATTATATGCGGATTTATCTGAAAAATCAACAACCAGTTTTTGTAAATCAAAGAAATCAAACAAATTTGAAAAGTCTATAGCTAATTATAGCCCGGCGCGGTAAACTGCAGTTCATTTCAGATTGCAAATCAAAAACGGATATGTTATAGTAGAATCAGCAAGTTGTATGTGAGGGCGTTCCCGGCCGGGAGCGTCCTTTTTGCTGCCCGGGGGGCAACGGTAAAATAGCAAAAAAACTTGAAAACGGGCAACGGGTAGGCCTTTCGTGTGCGTTTTTTCATAAGTTTTGGGGGTATAAGCAAAGTTTTGAAAAACCCCGAAACCATTATAAATACTGCGGTTATTACACGATACTTTTTCCGAAACTTTTTGGAAATAAGTTTATTTCAAGTAATAAGTTTCAATAAGTATTGCCCGCCGTCGCGGCAAGGAGGTGAGCGAAATGGGCAAGCGCGGACCCGCTCCGGGTACGGGCGGACGACCGAGAAAATCTCTTGATGAAAAAATTCTCGACGGCAAAAAATCAAAGGTGCTTAAAAGCGGCCCTGACGATAATACTCAGATGTATCCCGAAGCGGCGGAATTCCTGTCGCGTGAGCAAAGAATGGAGTTACCGCTGCGGGCAAAGGAAGTTTATGAGCGGGTATACTCGTGGCTGGTTCGTTTCGGGTGCGAAAATTTCGTGACGAAAGATACCGTCGATTTGTACGCTCTTAGCATTGCCCGCTGGGTACAATGTGAGGAAGCCGTCAGCAAAGCCGGACTTTTAAGTAAGCACCCCACAACCGGCGCCCCCATCGCTTCAACCTTTTCAATAATGGCTCGGGAATACGCCAAACAGGCAATTGCGGTCTGGGACAGGATTTACGCTGTAGTCCGCGAGAACGCCTCGGGAGATTACGCTTCCGGTGCGCCTAATATGGACTTGATGGAAATGCTTTTATCGGACAGGGGGTAAGGTTGATTATGCAATTCAGATTTTACGAAAGCGAAGCGGAACTTCAAGCCGCATTTGATAAAATGGAGCTTGACACTGCGGAGATGGGGAAAATGGGGTTGAATGAAGCGGATTTGGAAGAAATGGTATTATCAAATGAAGAATTTATAGAGCGAATAAAAAATCAAGATTTTGATACGATATAGAAAGATTTTTATCGCCGCCTATATTTTTAACATTCTGGGGTTTACCTGAGTTGCCGAGCCGTCGCCGGGTATGGCAATTTCCGTTGTTACCGTTTTTGCCGTTACCGCCGCCGCGCACACCTTGTATATATTTATTTTAATTTGAGAGAGTAGTGGGAAATACTTCGCGCGTGAGAGGTGTATGTGCGTTTCGGTAACCGGTAACAACGGTAACATATTATTGTTATCCATCATAATTTTGCACTCTTAGCGGGTGGCTGTTCATAGTACACAATCGGCGGGCTATATAGGCGGATATGTTCTACATCAGATATGCTTGACTTCCGGGCGATAGTACGCGAATATGTGTCATGCCAAGGGCGCACAGCCTACGGACAACACATAAAAAGGAGTACGAGCATTATGACAAAGACACATGAATTCCACCTGGCCGGGGCGGCCCGGAAGCCGCTGATTGATGCCATTGAGAGCTTCACGAATGTAAAAGGCGTTTACCAGGGAGCGCCGAAATTCGGATACGCTTTCCACGGTGTTGGTGTCCTCGACAAAGAGGGCGCACTCCATTTTGACTGCGATGCGCAGGTTGTTATGGACTGCGTGACCTGGCTGGAGGAGCGCGGCTTTTCTTGCGACAGCGAACCTGCCACCGACAACCCGGAATCCAGAGGCGCGGGCAAAACGGAGATTATCGACCTGCGCGACTGCGAAACAGCCTATGATGACGCGGAAAACGGCACATTATCCATTGAAATCCCTTTAAAGGATTTCAGCCAAACCGCCCTCGGCAACCTCGGAAAGCTCATCAACAGCAAGCGGGAACTGATCAAAACCGCCATCGGGAACGATACGGTTCTGCCGGTTATTCAAACAACCGACGGCAAGCTGCGGTTCGAGTGGTTTCCCTATACTGAAGACCCGGATGAGGTAAACGCTTACGCTCAGTTTATCAGCCTTTTATGCGAAACGGCCAAGGCGAAAAAGCGCGTGATCGCAAAGGAACGTCCGACGGACAACATGAAGTTCGCCATGCGTGTGTGGCTTATCTCCCTGGGCATGGTAGGACGGAAATACACCCTCGCGCGTCGGCTGCTCACAAAAAATCTGCCGGGCAATTCGGCCTTTTCCAAGGGCAGCCGCCCGGTCTATACCGCCAATTGCTACATCTATCCAAACGGTAGCGAGGAAGACGCCATGGACTGCGACAGCAGGGATTTCCCTTCGCTTGCCAAGGCAAAAGCCCATTGTGATGAATTCCTCGCCGACTGCGAGAGCGTAAAATTCGCCGGTGCGCACGTTGAGGACGAGGACGGCAACTATGTTTATACGATTCTAACCGACGGGACCGTTGAAACGAAATAGTATAAACACAGCGTCGTTATAATATAACGCACACACACTTGAGAGAGCTTCCTCGGAGGCTCTTTTCTTATGCCCATTTTACGCGGAAAGGAGCGTCATGTCAATGCCAAAAAAGCCCGAAATACCACCGTTGGCTGGGAAGTTCATGCTGCCGACCTCTCGCTATGACAAGACCGCCGCCGACCGGGTTGTCGCGTTCATCAGCGAACTGCGGCACACCAAAGGCGAATGGGAAGGTCAGCGATTTTATCTGCTGCCCTGGCAGGAGGAAATCATCAAAACCCTTTTCGGCGTCATCGGCGCGGATGGTTACAGGCAGTTCCGCACCTGTTACATCACCCTCGCCAAAAAGGGCGGGAAAACCAGCCTCGCGGCGGCGGTCGCCCTGTATATGCTGGCGGCGGACAAGGAATCAGGGGCGGAGATATATTCCTGCGCGGCCGACCGGCAACAGGCCAGCCTTGTATATCGCGAGGCGGCGGCCATGGTACGGGCAAGCCCCGCCCTCAACAAACGGCTGCGGATACTGGAATCCCAAAAGCGGATCGTCTACGCGGCGTCGAATAGCTTCTATCAGGTGCTGTCCAGCGAGGCGTATTCCCACCACGGCATCAATCCCCACGCCGTTTTGTTTGACGAAACCCACGTGGCCGACCGGGAGATGTTCCGCGTTATGACGCAAGGTTCGTCGGACGCCCGGCGGCAGCCCTTACACCTTTTTATCAGCACCGCCGGAAACAACACAAATTCCGTGGGCTACGAGCTTCATCAAAAGGCCGTGGATATCCGGGACGGGCGCAAGACAGACCACTCGTTCCTGCCGGTGATCTTCCAGCTGGACGAGGGCGACGACTGGGAAGACCCTAAAAACTGGATCAAGGCCAACCCGTCCCTCGGTCAGACCTTTTCGGTGGAATCCCTGCAACGCGCCTGTGATTCCGCCAAGCAAAACCCGGCGGAGCTTAACAGTTTCTTGCAGCTGCGTCTGAACATATGGACAAAACAGAGCGTGCGCTGGATGCCGATGGACAAATGGGATTTATGCAACAATCCCATTGATGAAACGGCTTTGGAGGGACGCATTTGTTACGCGGGGCTGGATTTATCGTCCACCAACGATATTACGGCGCTGGTGTTGGTATTTCCCCCGGGTGAGGATGACGGGCCGTATTCTATCCTCCCATATTTCTGGCTGCCGGAGGATACGGTCAGTCAGCGCGTCCGGCGGGACAGCGTCCAGTATGACCTCTGGGCGCGGCAGGGATTCCTCAAAACTACTGAGGGGAACGTGGTGGACTACGCTTTTATCGAAAAGTTCATCGACGGTCTCGGCACGCGTTTCGATATCCGCGAGATAGTCTATGACCGCTGGGGAGCTTCACAAATGTCCCAGAACCTTGAACGGCTGGGCTTTACCGTCGTACCCTTCGGCCAGGGCTTTTCGTCCATGTCGCCGCCGTCCAAGGAGCTTATGCGGCTGACATTGTCGGGGAAGATCGCCCACGGAGGGAATCCCGTCCTTCGGTGGATGGCGGACAATATCTGCGTGCGCACGGACCCGGCAGGCAATATTAAGCCGGACAAAGAAAAAAGCAGCGAGAAAATCGACGGCATCGTGGCACTGGTCATGGCGCTTGATCGCGCGATCCGTTGCGGCGGCGAAACGTACAGTAAAATCCACGACGGAGAGGGGGTGATTTGGATATGAGTATTTTTAAAGCATTGTTCCGCCCAAGGGACAAGCCGAATCCGGCAGACGGCCGCCATCCGCAGAACTATATGGGCGGTTTATCGTTCCTGTTCGGGGACACGCCCAGCGGAAAAACGGTCAACGAGCGCACCGCCATGCAGATCACGGCGGTTCACGCCTGCGTAAAAGTCATCGCTGAGGCCGTGGCCAGTCTGCCGCTGCACGTATATCAGCGCAAAGGCGACAACGACGCGCAGAAGGCCTACGATCACCCGCTGTATAACCTGCTGCACCTGAAACCCAACGAAGAGATGACGGCGTACACCTTTATCGAGACCGCCATGACGCACCTTTTGATTTACGGCAACTTTTACGCGCAAATCATCCGGGACGGGCGCGGGTATCCCGTGTCGCTGTACCCGCTGCTGCCCAACAAGACCGAGGTTGATCGCGTGGACGGAAAGCTGGTGTACACCTACCAAAGCGACGGCGGTACGATTAAACTGAATAGCTGGGAAGTTCTGCATGTCCCCGGGCTTGGCTTTGACGGCGTCGTAGGCTATTCGCCCATCGCCCTCGCCAAAAACAGCATCGGCCTCGCGCTGGCCACCGAGGATTACGGCTCCGCGTTCTTCAAAAACGGCGCGTCCCCGGGCGCGGTGCTCGAATTCCCCGGGGTGGTCAAGGACATCGGGCGCGTCAAGGCTGGCTGGAACGCCGGATACCAAGGCTCGGACAACGCCCATAAAGTGGCAATTTTAGAGGACGGGGCGAAGTTTTCCACCATTGGCATCCCGCCGAATGAAGCGCAGTTCCTTGAGACCCGCCGCTTTCAGTTGGAGGAAATCGCCCGCATCTACCGGGTGCCGCTCCATCTTGTGGGCGATCTGGAACACGCCACATTCAGCAACGTGGAGCATATGAGCCTGGATTTTGTAAAATTCACGCTGACACCCTGGGTGCGCAGGATCGAACAGGCCATGGAGGTGTCCCTGTTCCCGGAATCGGAACTGACAAAATATTTCGTCAAGTTTTCGCTGGAAGGGCTTCTGCGCGGCGACTACAAAAGCCGCATGGAGGGCTATTCCATCGGGCGGCAGAACGGCTGGCTTTCAGCCAATGATATACGCCGTCTCGAAAATATGAACGAGATACCGGCGGAAATGGGCGGGGATAAAATCCTTGTGCAGGGGGCGATGTGTCCTTTGGAATCCGCCGGCGCGGCCTACAACATTCAGCAACCACAACCACAACAATATTTATGGAGGTATTTTTCTTATGAGCAAAATTTTAGAGCTTTACGACAAGCGCAACCGGGCGGTCAACGCCGCCAGAGCCTTTCTTGACAGCCGCGCGGCTGTGTCCGACACCCTTTGCGCGGAGGACGCCGCCGCTTACGAACGCATGGAGGATGAAATCATCGCGCTGAACAGGCAGATCGAGCGCGAAAACAAGCTGTCGGCGATTGAAAACGATATGAAACAGCCGCTCGGTCAGCCGATTACCAACGCGCCGCACAAGCCCGAAACCGAGAAAACCGGGCGGGCATCGGGTGATTATAAGCGGGCGTTCTGGAACGCCATGCGCGGCAGAATCGACGTTGAGATAAAAAACGCGCTTAGCGTGGGAACCGATTCGGAAGGCGGCTTTTTGGTTCCGACGGAGTACGAGCGGCAGCTGATCACCGGGCTGGAGCAGGAGAACATCCTGCGGCAATACGCCACGGTCATCCAGACCGCCGGGGACAGGAAAATCCCTGTCATCGCCGCGAAGGGTACGGCCACATGGCTTGACGAGGGCGCGGCCATCACCGAAAGCGACAGTTCCTTTTCGCAGATCACCATCGGCGCGTGGAAACTGGGTACGGCCATCAAGGTGTCCAACGAACTCATCAACGACAGCGCGTTTGACATCGAGCAGTATATCGTGAATGAATTTGCCCGCCGCGTCGGCGCGAAAGAAGAGGAAGCATTCTTTGTGGGCGACGGCTCCAACCAGCCCACGGGACTACTGGCCGCCACAGGCGGAGCGGAGCTTGGCGTTACGACAAACAGCGCCACCGCCCTGACATTCGATGAGATATTCGACCTTTTCTATTCCCTGAAATCAAGCTACCGGGACAAGGCCGTGTTCATCGTCCACGATTCCACGGCCAAGGCGCTACGCAAGCTGAAAGATTCGTCGGGGCAGTATTTATGGGAAAAAGCCGTGAGCGAAGGCGCGCCCGACACCCTTTGCGGCCGCCCGGTGGTGACCTCGGCCTACATGCCGCAAATCGGCGCGGGCAACAAAACCGTACTGTTCGGCGACCTGTCGTATTACTGGATCGCCGACCGGCAGGGCCGGG
>WRGP01000152.1 GCA_009787135.1 Bacillota bacterium
GGCTGGATGTGATGACCGGCGGGCTTGTGCTGCTGGCAAAGGATGCGCGGGCACTGGCCGTGGCCGAGGACGCGTTTGCCCGCCACGCCCTTGCCAAGGGATACCGCGCGCTGGTGCGCGGTTGTCCAACCCCAAAGGAGGCAATACTGACGGCATACCTGCGCAAAGACGCGGAGCGTGCGCGCGTGCGCGTCCTTGACCGCGCGGCGGAAGGAACCGTGCCCATTGAAACGCGCTACCGCGTCGTGGAGGCGGGCGAGGAGATTTCGCGCGTGGAGATTGGGCTGATCACGGGCCGTACGCATCAGATCCGCGCGCACATGGCGCATATTGGCCATCCCATTTTGGGCGACGACAAATATGGCGATCGCGCGTTTAACCGTGACCATGGCGCCAGGCGGCAGAAGCTTTGGGCGACCCGGCTGGTTTTGTGGGATGGGCGGGCGTTTGAGGTGGAGGAAGGGTTTTAGGCGTTGGATATTTGCGCCTTGCGGCGCTAAAGAGGGGGAAAAATAGGCGATGCACATTGTGCTCATAGAACCTGAGATTCCTCAAAATACCGGCAACATCGCCAGAACATGCGCCGCCACCGGTTCCATGCTGCACCTGGTGCGTCCGCTTGGTTTTTCCCTGGACGACCGGTATTTGAAGCGGGCGGGGCTTGATTACTGGCCCATGGCGCGGGTGCAGGCGTATGACGACTTTGCGGCGCTCCGGCGGCGCCTGCCGGATAAGCCCCTGTACCTGTTTACCACAAAGGGAGCGCGGCCGTTTACGTCGTATGCATATGAAAAGGACGCGATGCTCGTCTTTGGCCGAGAGACGCGCGGGCTGCCGGAAAAGCTGCTGGAAAAGTACCCGGATCGCTGCGCGCGCATTCCCATGCGGCCAGGCGCGCGGTCGCTGAACCTGTCCAATTCCGTGGCGGTGGCCCTGTATGAGGCGCTGCGCCAGCAGGGGTTTGAGGGGCTGGCGGAGCGGGGCTCGGTCACGGGGCGCGAGGAGGACACGCCGGACTGGCTGGATTATGTGTAATAAGAGCAAGGGTTTCTTACGACGATTCCTTCAAATTCGTGCCGGCCTCAGGAAGAAGCGGACCGTTCAAAACGTCGTATAGTAAAATAAAGGAGGGGAACCGATGCGTGATGAGGAAAGGGCGTTGGAGCGCCGTATGCGCATGAAAGCGATGGCCGGGGTGATGGATTTTTTCGGTGTGATTGGCTGCGCGATTTTGATCATCGCGTTTATCGCGCTGCTCGTCAATTTGTATACGTGGCTTGCCGGTGATTTGACCCAGTCCTTCGCGGATTTGCAAAAGAGCGTGACGGAGGCGTTTATCGTAAAATAACGCGCGACGCTACCTCATTATCTTTTTTTTGTTTATAACAAATAAGGGCGGGTCGCCTTGCTTTGGGGCAGGGCAGCCCGGCCGCAAACGCCGCGGATGCAAGGGCGCATAACAAAAAAAATCCTTGTTCAACGTAGCTTGGCCGCTGCCATCCCCGAAAGGACGGGTGTTCAACAAGGACAGGTACAGTATAGCACAGGAAAGCCCGGGGTGTAAACCCCCTCTTACATTGATTTCACTTTCATGAAATCTTACGACAAATCTTACGACGCCGATGGCGGCGCACAACGCGTTCGCGCTGGGAAGCCTGTTCGATCCAAGCTACCGCGCGCTCTTGACCGCCAGCCAAATCCGGTTATAAGCCTGCAATTCCTGCGCGATATCGTCATAGAACTCGCAGCGGTCAATGATCTCCCGCGTGGGGAAGAGCGTCTCGTTCGCGAGCGTCTCCTCGTCCACCAGGTCAATCACGCCGCTATTGGGCGTGCAGTAATAGATCTCCTCAAAGTTGAGCAGGGCGATGTCCGGGCGGCACATGAAATCAATGAAGATTTCCGCGTTCGTCTTGTGCTTCGCGCCTTTGGGCACGCACATGGCGTCCACCCATACGTTGGAGCCTTCGTCCGGCACAACGTACACAAGGTTTTCGTTAAAGCCCATCGCGTAGGCCGCGTCGCCGGACCACATCAGCCCCATGGCCGCCTCGCCCGCGATCATCTTGTCCTTGGTTTCATCGACCTGATACGCCTTCACGATGCCGCTGCGCTTCTGCTCGATGAGTTTATCCTTGACCTCCTCGAGCACGGCCTGGTCGCGCGTGTTCATTGAGTAGCCCAGCATCTTCATGGTGATGCCCATGGTGTCGCGGATGGAGTCCATCATGAACACGTTGCCCCGGTAGTCCTCATCCCATAGGGCCGTCCAGCTGGTGACGGGCTCTTTGACCATGGTCTTGTTATAGAGGATGCCGACGGTGCCCCACATGTAGGGCACGGAGTATTTCATCCCCGGGTCATACGCCGCGCTTTGCAGCCAGTCCAGCGTGTAGGCCGCGCCCGGGATGTTCGCGAAATCCAGCTCCTCCAGCAGATTTTCGTTGATCAGCCGCTCGATGATGTAGTCGGAGGGAAAGATCACATCGTAGTTCGCCGGGTCGGCGCGCACCTGCACGAGCATATCCTCGTTGGTGGTAAAGCGCATATAGTTGACTTTGATGCCTGTCTCCTGCTCGAAAAGCGTCAGCGCTTCCTCGCAGATGTAATCCTCCCAGTTGAACACGTTAACTTCCTCGGCGGCCATGGCGGGCAGCGCGGGCGCCAAAGTCACGAGGGTGAGCAGAATGGAGATGAGCTTTTTCATGGCAGGGACCTCCTTGTCGTTATAGTCGTGCTTGGGGTTCGGGTGTGGGGTTTCAGGGGGCGGAGCCCCCTGACGTTCCCCGGCCACGCCCCGTGTCACTCCCCCTGTTGTTGACGACGAACAGCAACACCAGCACCGTGACGAACATGATCGCGGACAGGGCGTTGATCGTCGGGGGCACCTTGCGCCGCGTCATGGAGTAGATCAGCATGGACAGGTTCGCGGTGCGCACGGAGGTAAAGTAGCTGATGGCAAAATCGTCCAGGGACATGGTGAACGAAAGGAGCGCGCCGGTAATCACACCGGGCAGAATCTCGGGCAGGATCACCTTCAGGAGCGCTGTCTGCGGCCTGGCGCCAAGGTCCAGCGCGGCCTCATAGAGGTTTGGGTTCATGCGCTTGAGGCGCGGCAGCACGGAGAAAATGACGTAGGGGATATCGAAGGTAACGTGCGCCAGCAGCATGGTGCCGTACCCGCGGGGCACCTTCATGAAGATGAAGAGGATCATCAGCGAAATGCCGGTGACGATATCGGGCATGAGCATCGGCAGGTTGGTGACGTTCATGAACAAGTCCCGCGTCCAGCTCTTCATGGAGTGAATGCCGATGGCGGCGATGGTGCCCAAGACCGTCGCGGCCATGGTGGCCAGCGCCGCCACGGAGACCGTGACGTACAGCGCGTCCAGGATGTTTTTATCGTGAAAGAGCGCCTGATACCATTTGAGGGAGAGGCCCCCCCAGACCGCGCGGGTTTCGCTTTGGTTGAACGAATACACGACCAGCACGGCGATGGGCGCGTAGAGGAACACCAGCACCAGGCCAAGGTATGCCCTGCGCAGCGCTTTCACCAAAGACCGCCCCCTTCCGCCGCCTGCCCGCTGGGGTCCGCGCGGTTTAAGATGCCGACGCTGATGAGGATCAGCACCATCATGATCAGCGAGAGCGCGGAGCCGAAGTGCCAATCGTCCATGGTCAGAAACTGATTCTCGATCAGATCGCCAAACATCATGAACGTGCCGCCGCCCAGCAGGCGGGGGATGACGAAGGTCGTCACCGCGGGCATGAACACCATGGTCACGCCGCTGACAATGCCGGGCACGCTCAGGGGAAACGTCACGCGCAGGAAGGTCATGAAGGCGTTCGCCCCAAGGTCCTGCGCGGCCTCCAGCAGGCGTTCGTCGCGCTTTGAGAGCACGGAGTATACGGGGAAGATCATGAAGGGCAGGAAGTTATACACCATCCCCATCAGCACGGCCTGCTCCGTGTACATCAGCCGCTGGCGGCCAATGCCGATCCATTCCAGGAAGCGGTTGATCAGGCCGGTATCCTCCAGCAGGGTCATCCACGCGTAGGTGCGCAGCAGGAAATTCATCCACATCGGAATCACAAACAGCACCACGACGATGCTGGAGCGCTTCATATCTTTGGCCGCCAGGAGCAGCGCCGCCGGGTAGCCAATGACCAGGCAAATGACCGTGCACAGGAACGCCAGCCATAGCGAGAACGTCAGGATGCCCACAAAGGCCGGCTCCAGGAACATGCGGAAGTTCTCTATGGAGAAGCCCCCGCCAAGGGTAAAAGCGTAGTAGGCGATCAGAAATATCGGCACGATCGTGAAAACCGCCATCCATAGGCCGTATGGCGCCGCAAAATACGAACGCTTCAAAGCGCCTCCCCCTCCTCTTGCGGGTCTTTGACGGGCTCGGACTTGCGCATGATGTGGATGCCGTCGGGCAGGATGGAAAGGCCGATCTCCGCGCCTTCGGGCTGCATCATGGTGGAGTGCACCTTGAAGGTAAAGGCGCCTGTGTCCACCATCATTTCATAATGCACGCCCTTAAATAGCACGGAGCGCACAATGCCCTTGAGCATACCCCGGTCTGGATAGACCACGATATCCTCGGGCCGCACCACCACATCCACGGGCGCGTTCGTGCCAAAGCCGCTGTCCTCGCAGGTAAACTCAAAATCCGCAAAGCGCACGCGCCTGTCATAGAGCATGACGCCGGGGAGGATGTTGCTCTCGCCGATGAAATCCGCGACAAACGCGTTTTTCGGCTCGTCGTAAATCTTCTTAGGGGTGCCGATCTGCTGGATGCGGCCCTCGCGCATGACGACGATGGTGTCGCTCATCGTGAGCGCCTCCTCCTGGTCATGCGTCACATAGAGAAATGTGATGCCCAGGCGCTGCTGCATTTTTTTGAGCTCCAGCTGCATGTCCTTGCGCAGGCGCTGGTCCAGCGCGCCCAGCGGCTCGTCCAGCAGGAGCACCTCAGGCTCGTTGACGAGTGCGCGGGCAATGGCAACGCGCTGCTGCTGCCCGCCGGATAGCGCCTCGATGTCGCGCTTCTCATAGCCCCGAAGGCCTACCAGTTCCAGCATTTCCGCCACGCGGCGCTTGATATCCGCCTTTTGCACCTTGGCGATCTTCAGGCCAAAGGCGATGTTTTCAAACACGTCCAGGTGCGGGAACAGCGCGTATTTCTGAAACACCGTGTTGACGCTGCGTCGGTACGGCGGCACGCCCGTGATATCCGTGCCCTCAAAAAACACGCGGCCGGTGGTGGGCTGTTCAAAGCCGCCGATGAGGCGCAGCGTAGTCGTCTTGCCGCAGCCGGAGGGGCCCAGGAGCGTGACAAACTCCTGCTTGCGGATGTAGAGGCTCACCTGCTTGAGCGCCTCAAAGCCGTCAAATTCCTTGGTGCAGTTTTCCAGCTCAATGAGGTGCATGTCTTCAACCATAGGACAGCGCTCCTTATGTGGTATTGGCTATTATGCTTAAAAGCTGGGCGGGGAGGAAACCCAAACGACCTTGGCGGCGGAGCGCCCCGCGTTGACCAGATAGTGAACGGAGGAAGGCGAGAAACAGAAGGATTCGCCTGTTTTCACGCGCTGCTTGCCTTGGCCCAGGTGGAGCATCACGCTTCCGGAGAGCACGTAGCCGAATTCCTCCCCCTCGTGCGGGTCATGCGGCGGTGTAGCCTGGCCGGGAGAGAGCGTCACCAGAATGGGCTCCATCGCGTTTTTCTGCGCGTTGGGCACAAGCCAGGTGATGTGCCCGTGATCCTCGTCGTCCTTCTCGAACATATCGCTTTGGGCGAAGACGGTTTTTTGCTTTTCGTCCTCGGTGAAAAATGCGCGCGGGCTGGTGCCAAGGCATTCCAGAATGTCGATCAGTGTCGCGATGGAGGGGGAGGTTATGTCGTTTTCAAGCTGCGAGATAAAACCCTTCGAAAGCTCGCACCGGTCGGCGAGCTCCTCCTGCGTGAGCCCGAGCTGCACGCGAAGCCGCTTGATTTTCGCGCCGATCTCCATGGCGGCACCCCGTTTCATGGATTCTAAACTTTTTGTTTAGCCTTTCTAATAGTTTAGAGATGCTAAACAAAAGGTCAGGCAATAGTAAACCACAGATTTCGTGGATTGTCAACAGGGTTTTTGCTTTTTTGCGGGATTTTTTTCATCATGCAAATTCCCAAAGTACGTTCCACAGTGGATGACCGATTTTTTCATCGCACGCACAAACGCCGTTTTGTGCGATCAAAAAAGGATGCCGTGAGGCATCCTTTTTTGCTGGAGTCCTTTTTCCGCCGCTGACCGGGCTGAGGCTTATCATAACCTCGCCACATCAGCGCGGCCATACATTCTTCAGCGGTGCCCGTGGGGCACACCCGGTGCCCGTGGGGCACACCGCACGCTATTCTCCCGACCCCCCCGTGCCCGGATCCGCGGGTGGATCCGCCGGCGGGTTTGCCGGCGGATTTGCCGGCGGATTTGCCGGTGGATTTGCCGGCGGGGGTGTGACAGTATAGCGCACCGCTTGATCGCTCCGTAAGACGATAAACGTAGCGTTGCCGGCGATGCCATCCGCGGTCAGCCCGTTATACGTTTGGAATGTGCGCACGGCCAACTCCGTATCGTCGTCAAAGGTACCCGTGGCACTCCTGGTGAAATAACCCAGACCGTTCAGCAACTGCTGCAGGTAGGTCACGTCCGCGCCGGTCATGCCCTTGGAAAGGGTACGGGTAAAGATGATGGCAGTGGGCACGGGCGTAGGTGTTGGCGTAATCGTGGGGATTGTGCCGGTATAAGGAATCGCCTTGCCGCTCGTGAGGGAAGCGATGGTGCCGCTGCCGGCCACACCGTCCGACGTCAGCCCGTTAACCGTTTGGAACGTACGCACGGCCCATTCCGTATCCGTGTCGAAGATGCCGTAATTGGGCGTGTTGCTGAAATATTTCAGGTCGCGGAGCATTTGCTGCAGGCGGGTCACATCCGTACCGGTCATGCCCTTGGAGAGGCTGCGGGTAAATATGGTGGTCGCCCCGGGCGTCACGCCAGTATAGCGAACCGCCCTGCCGCTGAGCAAGCGGGTAAAGGTGGCGTTGCCCGCGACACCGTCGGCGGTGAGCCCGTTGTTCGCTTGGAACACCCACACGGCCCATTCCGTCGCCGCGTCGTATTTGCCTGTTGGACCGGTACTCATATAGTTCAGGTCGCGAAGCAATTGCTGCAGATACGACACGTCCGTGCCAGACGTCTCAAAGTATAAGCTGCGGGTAAAGACGACGGGGGTCCCCGGCGTGGGCGTAGGCCTCATGGGAACAGCCTTCTCGTTCTGCAGGCGGGAGAGGGTAGCGCTGCCGGCAATGCCGTCCGCGTACAGCCCGTTATACGCCTGGAAGGTGCGCACGGCCCATTCCGTGTCCGCGTCAAAGGAACCCGTGGGCTGTTTGGTGA
>WRGP01000153.1 GCA_009787135.1 Bacillota bacterium
CCCGCCGCAGATTGACGGCATAGAGATTTTCAACGGCAACCCGCGCCACAACAGCCAGAACCGGCTGGCGGCCGGCTTTGCCGCGCGGCATGGCCTACGCACGATCGTGGGATCGGACATACACCACAAGGGCGACGCGGGCGCGGTGGGCATGATGGTACCGCGGGAGGCATTAACGCCCAAAAGATTCGCGGCCTGGCTCAGGGCAACGCCGCATCCGCGCGTGCAGTATGAGGAGCCGCCGCGCGACGGCATCCGCTACCGGTCGGAAGCGATCCCGGGCAGGGCCATGCTGGAGGCGCTCTACCGCGACGCGGGATGGACGAGCTACACGAAGAACATGGAAAGCGCTGTGCGGGGCATTGAGGAATCAGCGCGCGTGGTCACCGCGTGGGATGACACCCTCCTTGCCGGCATGGCACGCGCCGTGGGGGATGGGTATACCATCCTCTACATACAGGATATTTTGGTGCTGGGAACGTACCGGCGGCGGGGCATCGGGCGCGAACTGACGCGCCGGCTGCTCGCGCCGTTTAAGGACGTGCGGCAGATTGTGCTCATCACGGAGGACGCGGTGGATACCCGGGGGTTTTACAAGGCGTGCGGGTTCGAGCGGATTGACGCGTATAACTGCGTGGGGTATATACGGTTACAGTAAGCCGATGATTTTGAAGGGCATATATAGCATATTGCATAAAAGGTTTTTGAAAATGGCATTGACATCATCTTCCTGGCCATATATAATGCTGATAGAATATATGACGAGGTAATTATTATATTTTTGCCTTTTCTAAAAATCTTGGAGGTGGGCGCATGAAAAAGGTACTCGCGATTTTAGGAAGCCCAAAGACAAACGGCAACGCCGCCAAAATGCTTGATATTGCAATTGATCAGGCGGAGAAGCAAAATTATGAGGTTACACGCGTAAACCTATACGAGAAAAGTATCGCGTACTGTACCGGCTGTATGAAATGCAGGGTGGATGGTGTTTGTGTAATAAAAGATGACCTGCAGGAAATACGCCGGCAGCTAATCGAGTGTGACCTTGTTATTATCAGCAGTCCAACGTATTTTGCCAATGTACCGGCGGTCGTCAAGAATCTTTTCGATAGACTGGCGGGAGCCGTCTATGACGATAATCACGGCATGATACCCAAACCCAAGTTATCTTCAGCGCAACGATATATTCTGATGACTACCTGCAATACACCCGCACCTTTTGACAGGCTGGCCGGGCAGAGCGCAGGAAGTATCAGGGCGATGAAAGAGTTTTTTCATATATCAGGGATGAAGTGCAAAGGTATAGTCGTCTTTGCCGGAACGAGAAAAGCAAAAGAAATACCGGCAGGCATTGTTCGCAAAATTACTAAATTGGTCTCTTTCTCTTGATTGAGCGCGACGGATAATGGTGAATGGAGGATAACGGTGAATAAGGAAGTTTTGATTATATGCCATTCTATATACCGTGGAAACACGCGAAAACTGGCCTCGGCAATGGCGCGCAAAATCAACTGCCGCTCGGTAACGGTGGAGGAAGCCATTTCCAATGACCTTCAACGGTATCAATATATAGGCCTTGGAAGCGGGATTTATTTTACCGCCCATCACCCTAAAATATTTGAACTGCTTACATTTCTAAACAGCGAGCAACGTGTATTCCTTTTTTCGACACATGGCGCGCCCTTTCTTGGCAAGTACCATGTGGCATTGAAAACGGCTTTGGAGAACCAAAAGATTTCTGTTTTAGGTGAATTTTCCTGCCGCGGCTATGATTGCACAGGCCCATTCATCATTATCGGCGGAGGAAACAAGGGGAAACCCAATGAATTTGACCTGCGCAGGGCGGAGCGTTTTATAGGGAAATTGTTACCTCAATACAGCAGTGCCGCCGACAAAACAGCAAATGGCGAGCATATAAAAATAAGATTTGATGATTGCACCGGCTGCGGCAAATGCATAAAGATATGCCCCCTAAACGTATATAAAATGGAAAATCAAAAACCATTCGTGAATTGTGAAGATGATTGCATTCACTGCAATTTATGCAGAGATTGCTGCCCCGTGCACGCAATTTCAATTCAACATTCCTGGAAAGAGGCGATCGGTATCGCCAAGCGGAACGCAAAGAAACGTTCCCTATAACATCACCGTTGCCTATGCTTCCCACCCAACGCTGCCGTAAGCCCCAAGCGCTATGGTTTGCCCGTCTATGTGTATCGTATGAATATGATCGCCGCGGTTAAGCGCGGTGTACGCGGTTTGGCCGGGCGTCTCCCGCTTGATGACGAGGATATCCGGCGTGGGCGCGTCTATCGAAAGCGCGCCGCCGCTGAGCGCCGGCACTGTCCGCTTGCGGCGGAGCCCCTCCCGGAAGGCGTCCGTGAGCGTTTTGTCCTCGCGGCCCCAGGGGAACGTCGCGCGGTTGAACGGGTCGGCCGCGCCTTCCATGCCCGCCTCGTCGCCATAGTATACGCAGGGCATGCCCGGCATGGCCACGATGAGCGCAAGGAGCATTTTCAGGCGTTTCACGCCCAAGGCGCGCTGTTTTTCCGTCAGCGCCAGCCGGGCGCGGTCTTGGTGCGACAGATTTTCACCCTCCACGCCGGCCAGCACGTTAAGAATGCGCGGGCGGTCGTGGCTGCCCAGCACGTTGAGCAGCGCCTCCGTGAAAGGCGGGGGGTAATTTTCGTACAGGGAATCCATCCGCCGTTTGAACCCGGCGGCGTCTAGGCCGCCTGTCAAGAAGCCGATGGCCGCCTCGCGGAGCGGGTAGTTCATCACGCCATCGAAGGTATCGCCCAGGCAGTAGCTGCGCATTTGATCGTAGGAAACCTTGTGCGACGCGTCCTCCCATACCTCGCCGATGAGAATCCCCTCCGGCGCTACGGCTTTCACGCTGCGCCGCATGAGCGCAAGGTACTCCATGGGCAGTTCGTCCGCCACGTCGATGCGCCAACCATCCGCCCCCAGCCTTGGCCACTTTCGCACAACGGCACTCTCGCCCGTTAGAAAATAATCGATGACCTCAGGCTGGTGCTTGTTGAGGTTTGGCAGGGTCTCAAAGCCCCACCAGCACTTGTACATGTCCGGCCAGTGCTCGAACAGATACCAGTTGCGGTAGGGGGAATCCGGCGTGGCGCGCGCGCTCTGGAAGAAGGGGTTGACGTTGCCGGAGTGGTTGAATACCCCGTCCAGCACGATGCGGATGCCCAGTGCTTTCGCGGCCGCGCACAGCGAACAAAAATCCTGTTCGTCGCCCAGCAGAGGATCAATGGTCATCCAGTCCGTGGTGTCAAAGCGATGGTTGGTCGCCGCGTGAAAGATAGGATTGAGGTAGATGCCCGTCACGCCCAGCGACGCAAGATAGGGAAGCTTTTCCACAATACCCGTCAACGTGCCGCCGAAAAAGTCGTACGGCACGCTGTCGCCGGTGGCCGGGTCCATCATAAGGCCGGGCAGGTCGTCCCAACTTTCATGGACCATGCGTCCCTCCGGCGCGGATGGCATGTTTCCTCCCCGCGCGAAACGATCGGGGAAAATCTGATAGAATACGGCCCCGCGCGTCCATGCGGGCGTTTCATAGGCTGGGTCGTACACGGTAATCTGAAACGAGCGCACCTCGTGCCAAACGAACGCGCCCTCGCCGCCCAGGCCGTCCTCCGCGTTGCCGTACCAATAGAATTGGCCGCCCTGCCACACCTGAAAATCGTACCAGAGCAGGCAGGGGGATTCTGGCAGGTTAAAGACCGCCTCATACAGCGCGGGATCCGTGGTCAAGGGCCGCATGGGGTAAAAGCTCTCTTTGTCGAACCATACGTGCAGGTGGACCGCTTCCGGCAGGCCCCCTTCCAAGCGCAGGCGCAAGGTAACCTTCGCGCCGCAAGGCTGGCTGCCCGTTGGGCTTCGGTAGAGGGGATTGCGGCTATGATGATAAAACTGCATGCGCGTCACCATTTGGCAGGCGCGAGATGCCAGATGTTCTCGTTATACTCGCGGATGGTGCGGTCGCTGGAGAACACGCCGGCGCAGGCGGTGTTCGCGATGGCCATGCGCTGCCACTTATCAAAATTCTGATAATCCGCGCTGACGTACTTTTGCGCCATGGTGTAGGAGCCAAAATCCTTAAGCACCAGATACGGATCGGCCATGCCGCCAAAGTCGCCAAAGAGCAGGGAATGGTGCAGCTCGGCAAACGTGCCGCTATCCGACAGCGTGCCGTCGAGCATTTGATTCATCGCGCGGCGGATTTCCTGATTTTGCTCATATATCGTGGAGGCTTGGTAGGCGCCGTTCGCGTACAGGGACTCGACCTCACGCGCGCGCGCGCCGAAGATGTAGATGTTCTCGCGGCCCACCGCGTCGCGCATTTCCACATTCGCGCCGTCCAGCGTGCCGATGGTCAGGCTGCCGTTGATCATGAACTTCATGTTCCCGGTGCCGGACGCTTCCTTGCTGGCCGTGGAGAGCTGCTCGGACAGTTCCGTAGCCGGGATGAGCACCTCGGCGGCGGAGACGCGGTAGTTCTCCAGGAAGATGATTTTCAGCATCTTGCTGGCGCGCGGGTGCTTTTCGATCAGTTGGCCTACGCAGTTGATGAAATGGATGATCTGCTTGGCGCGGCGGTAGCCAGGCGAAGCCTTCGCGCTGAAGACGACGCAACGCGGCGGCATGGTGAAATTCGGATTGTCCACGATGCGGTTGTAGAGCACGAGCAGGTTCAGCGCGTTGAGAAGCTGCCGCTTGTATTCGTGCAGGCGTTTGGCCTGCGTGTCGAGCATGAAGTCAGGATCAAACCCTTCGCGCTGGGTGAGGATGAGCCACTGGGACAGGCGCAGCTTGTTCTCCCGTTTGATCTTGGCGAACTGCTGGCGGAAGGAAGCGTCCTCGCGCAGGGGCATCAATTCGCTGAGGGCCTCGGCGTCGGTCTTCCACCTCTCGCCGATAGCGTCCGTGATCAGGCCGGACAGGCGCGGGTTGGCCAGCATCAGCCAGCGGCGGGGGGTGATGCCGTTAGTGATGGCCGTCAGCTTGCCGGGCATGACGAGGTTAAAATCGTGGAAGGTGCTGCGCTTTAGGATTTCACCGTGCAGCTGGGAGACGCCGTTGACCGAGTAGGCGTACGCCACGCACAGGTTCGCCATGTGAACCTGCCCGTAGGCGAGAATGGCCATGTGGGCGATACGGTCCCACTCGCCGGGAAATTTTTCCCACAGCTGTTCGCACAGGCGGCGGTTGAGCTCCTGCAGAATCTGGTAGACGCGCGGGAATTGCTGGCGCACCATGTCCTCCGGCCAGCGTTCCAGCGCTTCGGTCATAATGGTGTGGTTGGTATAGGCTACCATGCCCCGCACGATGGACTCCGCGTCCTCCCAGGTGAAGCCTTCCACATCCATGAGAATGCGCATCATCTCCGGAATGGCCAGGCCCGGGTGCGTATCGTTGATGTGGATGACAGCCTTCGCCGGCAAAAGGCGCAGGTCGTGGCCGTGCTCGCGCTTGTAGTCTATGACGATGCGCTGAAGCGTGGCGGAGGTGAAAAAATACTGCTGGTTGAGGCGGAGCTGCTTGCCCTCAAAATGATCGTCCTCCGGGTAGAGGACCTTGCACAGCACCTCCGCGAAGGTGCGGCCTTCCAGCGCCTTGGCGTAGTTGCCCCGGCCAAAGGAGGTGAGGTCAATGGATTTGGGCGACTGCGCGTGCCACATGCGCAGGGTGTTGACCATATCCGTGTCATAGCCGGTGACCGGCATGTCGTATGGCACGGCGGTGACGGGGATGTAGTCAATGTACTTGAAGCGCGGCTCCCCGTTGACCCAATCCTCCTCCAGGCGGCCGCCAAAGCGAACCTCCACGCTGTCCTCGGGCACGGACACCTCCCAGGCGTTGCCGTTCTCCAGCCAGTCGTCGGGCAGTTCGACCTGCTGGCCGTCCACAATGCGCTGGCGGAACAGGCCGTATTCGTAGCGGAGGGTGCAGCCCATGGCGGGCAGGTTTTCCGTGGTAAGCGAGTCCATAAAGCACGCCGCGAGCCGCCCCAGGCCGCCGTTGCCAAGGCCGGGCTCCGGCTCAAGGCGTACGATCTCCTCAAGGCTGATGCCAAGTTCGTCAAAGGCTTCCATGTATTCCTTGGTGGCGCAGAGATTGAGCAGGTTGGACTCGAGCGAGCGGCCAACGAGGAATTCCGCGGAAAGATAATAAAGCCTCCGCCCGGCCGCGTCACGCACGGCGCGGCGGGCGGAGACGAACTTGCTCATAACCTGATCCCGGACGGTGGAAGCGATAGCCTTGTAAATTTGAATGGGCGCGGCTTCCGCGAGTAAGCAGCCGTTATACCGCTGCAGCTTGCCGGTGATGCTTTTCTTGATCTCCTCTTTTGTTAAGACGGCATGATGTTGCATGGAACCCTCTCCTTCGTTCAGTCGTCATGAGAACATAGTATAACAGACATGTGGGTCATGTGCAACGTAGGATAGACCAAATCACTATATTTTATAA
This sequence comes from Bacillota bacterium, assembly GCA_009787135.1. GTDB lineage: Bacteria > Bacillota > Clostridia > Christensenellales > Aristaeellaceae > Avichristensenella. Next base: position 6,496 of record WRGP01000153.1, read on the forward strand.
GATTGGATCTATAAAAAATACGTCCCGTCAATCCGCAGCGCGGCGCCGCCGCCAAAGTAGACGGATCCTTTTTCATAGCGCAGCTTGACGATATTATGTTTTTCCCGCGATCCGTTCTGCTCTATGTTTATGGGCGAGCCATCCCACATGCCATGCCGCAGCATGTAATACCCAATGGCCGAGTTGCCGGAGCCGGTGGCCGGGTCTTCCAGATAACCAAACCGCGGCGGGAACACGCGCGTGCGGAGTTTGCTGCCAGCGCCGGCCACTTCCCGGGAGAATACGGCGACAGTATCAAACGCGTTGGAAATGCTGTATTCTTTCAGGCGCTTTTCGTCCGGACGCATGGCGAGAAGGTCGTCCAGGCCATGAATGGGCACGAGCAGCGTGCGCAGGCCGGCGTCAACAATCTCAATGGGATGCTCGGCGCTTATTTTGCGTGCGTCCACGCCAAGGGCGTCCGCGATATCCGAAGGCCGCAATGTATGGGCGATGAAGAGCGGCTGGGGCGCGGAGATGTAGACGGCGTCCGCGGCGTTGATCCGGTTGAGGACTTTTAGCGTGCCTTTGTTGGTTTGAATGAAAATTTCGGGCACGCCCAGCAGCCCGGCATCTTTGAGGAGCTGATAGATACAGGCGATGGTGCCGTGCCCGCAGAACGCTACCTCGCACTCGGAGGCGTAGTATCGCAGCCGGTAGGCGTTATTGCCCAGCGGGGTGCAAAAGACGACTTCGGACACAAAACCTTTGTGTTCCGCGGCGATTTTTTGCATGTCCTCCGGCGAGAGGCATTGGCCTTTGGCTAGATACACGCAAGCCGCCGGGTTGCCGCCGGAATTCGCGCCGGTGAAAGCGTCGATTTTTTTGTAGGATAGTTTTATCATTCCCTATGCCTCTCCTTTATGTTTCCTTCTCTCATTGGTCAGCCCCAATATGTAATCGGTCGTAGTATCGTGATGCTTTGCCAATGCGATCAAAATGACTGTTGGAATATCCCTTTGACCAAGCTCATAATTGGCATAGACTTGCTGTGAACAATTCAAAATTTTCGCCATCTGCGTTTGGGTCAAATCGGCATCTTCCCGTAGATCGCGAATACGATTATACACCTCAATCACCTCTTTAAACAGTATGGCGGGGAATGAATTTTTCTGTTGACAATAACTGCAAATTGCAGTAAAGTCTTGTTGGGGCACTCCTGCCTG
>WRGP01000154.1 GCA_009787135.1 Bacillota bacterium
GGGGTTTACGGTGCTGTTTTGGGACGAGCGAATGACGACCCTCACCGCGGAGCGCGTGCTGATAGAGGGCGGCGTGCGGCGCGAGAAGCGCAAGGCCCTTATCGACCAGACGGCGGCCGTGGTGATCTTGGGGGCGTATCTCGGCGCGAATCATAACAAATAGAGAGGCGGCGCAGAGCCCATGGAATATGACGAGAGCAAAGTGGTGGAGCTTATTGGCGAGGATGGAACGCCCGTGCGGTTTGAACACCTGATGACGCTTGAGCACAAAGGCCGGGCGTATGTCCTTCTGACGCCGGTGGAGCCGGAGTCGCCCGATGAGGAGGGCTCGGTGGTCATCATGCGAATTGATCAGGACGCGGGGGGCGAGGATTGCTATGTCATTGAGGAGGATGAAGCGGTCGTAGACGCCGTTTTCAACCGCTTTTTAGAATTTATGGACGAGCCGGATGATGATTTGGAATAAAATAGGCGGTTCAAAACGTTTCTATAGGGTAAGATGGGATTTCGCGCCCTGGGAACAAATGGAGGCGCGCGTGCGCCAATAGAAATAGCCCGCGCTTTCAAGCGCGGACAGAAGGAGGACAATCGATGAAGCAAGCAAGGAGAAAAGGCCGCCTCATGGCATTCCTGATGGCGGTGATGATGGTGATCACGTTCGCGCCGGCACAGGCGGACTGGCTGAGCGAACTGCTGACCGGGTACGGGCTGAGCGGCGATGATGTGCAGGCGTTTTCATCGCTGCTATCCGAAATGGGCAACGGCATGAGCGAGACGGAGGTGCAGGCGCTCTTGCAGGAGTTCTTGGGGGATGGCCAAGCGAAAAAAATCGCCGGCACCCTGGAGGGGGACCGGTATACCTCGCCGCAGGGGTTTGCCTTTGTCGTGCCCAGCGGCTGGAATCTGTTGGAGAACCAGGTCGGCGTGGCGACCGTGCTGGCCGGCGAAGCGGACGCGACGGGCTTCATGCCCACGATCGCCGTGGTGGTGCTGGAAGAGGAGCGCAAGGACTTTGATACGCTCCGGCAGGAGGATTGGGATACGCAGCTTGGCACGGTCCTCGCCAATTACCTGTTTGTGGCACTGGACGACTTTCCGTATCTGGACGTAACCGCGCATGAGTTTGTGTGCATGCATGGGGAGCGGGAGGACGCCATGCTCATGCAGTACCAGCTCTATTTCAACAAAGCGGGCAAGGCGTACCAGATCACCATGACCACCCTTGCGGAGGAGGCTGCACACGACAATGCGCTTAACGCGTACGATTCGTTCCTTGCGGAATTTATGGTCTCCGATACGCAAGGCTAGAAAAACGCTGTCCCTGCTGATGGCGCTGCTCCTGTTGCCCATGGCGGCCGCGGCGGCGCCTTTGGTTGTTTCCAAAGAGCCCAGCGCCTTCGCGGCGGCGCTGGACCTGTTTGCGCATCACACGCGAGGCCGTGGGCAGGGCGTGGCCATTGGCGCATGGTATCTGCATCCTATGGGCTTTGGGTTTGTCATTCCCGAGGGCTTTTCGGTGAAACGGCAGCCCAGTGAGAAGACCATCCTGCTGGTAGAGGAAACGCCCGGGGATACTTTGTTTCGCTCCAGCATTTCCATTGTGATCACCGAGCCGGATACGCGCCTTGCTGCCATGACACTTCAGAGCGTGAAGGCGGATTATAAGAGAGAGTTCAGCCGCTTTGAGCTCATTGACCTCGCGCATCAGACGATGGGGGATACACCCGTCACCTATATCTCGTTTTACTCCGGCAGCGCGCCGCGGCTGTTCATTCGGCAGTGCATCTTCGTCAGGGACGGGCACAGCTTTATTATCACACTCACAACGAAAAAAAGCGTCAAGACCCTTCCGGACGCGCTTTCGAAATACGAGGCGCTATGCGCCTCGCTGGTCTTTTTGGAAGATCCGTAAATCAGGCTAGGGTTTTGATTTGCACAAATGGAGGACATCAATTTGACCCGTAAGCTCATTTCCGTGGCGCTGTGCCTGTTGCTGATCTCTCCGGCGGCTGCCGCCGACGATGCTTCCCAGATTCCAAGCCGCAGCGTCTTTTCAATGGCGTACAGCCGTTTACAGGGCGCGATTGAAAACGAGGAGCCGGTTTCATTTTCTGTAAAGGCGGATGTGGAGGAATGGCCGGGCATGGAAGGCGACCTCCTCAGCGCCTTTGCCAATGCGGTACGGGAGACGGAGATTCGCGGAACGGCGCAAACGTATAAGGATGGCGGCGGATATCTGGATGTGGCCGCCCTGCTGTACGGGAAGCCGCTCCTGTCCCTGGGGCAGATGGCATACGACGGGCGCGTGGGGCTGAAGCTGAACGATGAGGCCGTGAGCGTGGACCGGGCGCAAAGCGTGGAAGCGGCCGCCATGCTGACGCTGGACGACCTGGGGAAAGCCCTTCTGGACATGGATTATACGGGCCTTCGGGAAGGGAACGTTCCGTTTTTGACGGCTGTTTATCAGGCCGGCCTTCGATTATGGTATCTTGCCATGCCCTATGGGAGGGATAACGAATACCTGAAGGCCCCGTCTGGGCCGACTTCCCATGGGATTACCTATTCGATTGACACCCAGGCCCTCAGGTTCCTCCTGACCGCCTGGGCGGATGAGCTCAGCCGGGACGATTTTGTCGTGGGGCTTCGGGGCACGGAACTATCCTTTGGCGTGAGTGAGGCCGCGTTTGACGAATTTGTAGGGAAAATACGCGCGTTCGCGGACACGGTCGAGGTGGTAAGCCCCATCACGTTCAACATGGCCTATGGCGCGGGGGATTTGCTCCAGACGGCCCGGGGGTCCGGCACGATCCGGGCGGGCGGGCAAAGGACAAGCGTCTCCTATCGCTATACCTGCGGCGTATCCGGCACGCGTATTACGCGCAAGTACAGCATTGACTTTCAGCCGCGCGGGGGCGATACGGTTGTGCTTGTCTGCACGTGGCTGACGAGCAGCAACAACGTAAAGAGCGGCGCGCATGAGGTCACGCTGGATATAAGCGGCACGTATGACGGCCAGCCCTACCGCGTCAAGGCAAACAGCGAGATGGTCAATAAGTTCGCGCTGGACAACGATGGAATCCTCTCGGAGGTCATTACGGGCAAGGCGGCTTTGAGCGTAAAATACGGCGGGGTAAAGGTGATGGACATCACCGTCAAACGAAATGGGGAGACGCTCTCGGCGCTGGAGCAGTCAGGCGTTTCGATTGCCGAGTCGTTCCATACGACGATTGTAACGCGCGCGGGAGCGCTGTTTAAGGGCACGGTAACGGTTCAGTTGCGGACAGGCACGCCGGGGGAAATGCCCGCGCTGTATACGGAGAGCGCCATAGAGCGTCTTGATTTCAGCGAGGTGGAGGGGCTGAGAAACTCGCTGTCGGGCGCGCTGGAGGAGGCGGAACGAAACCTTAAGGCCGCGCTGCCCGCCGCGATCATGCAGGCGCTGGCAGGCGTAGATTGAAGGGAGGCTTTGGAGGATGAAAAAGCGATTTGCCGCGCTGCTATGGCTGCTGATGACGCTCTTTTCGCAGGCGGCCGCCGGGGAAGAAGCGGCGCGTATGGGATATGCCCAAAACGTGGAGGCGCAGGCCCGCGAGAACGGGCTGGAGGTGCGTACCGAAACATCATTCGCCTGGGGCGGGCTGCCGCTTTTGGATCAAAACCTGAACGACGCGCTCGAAAGCGTCATGAAAACACTGCGGGTAGCGGTGCGCGGCCATAGCGCGCCAGGCGGCGGGGCTGTGAGCGCGGATGTCTATTTGAAGGATGTATCGGTACTCGATATGACGGTGCTGGCGCGGGACGGCGTGTACTATGAGCAGTCGAATTTGCTGGGCGGGCGGACGGTGGCCTTCACCAAGGCGGAGTTTTCGGATTTTTCCAAGGCGTTGTCAGAGCGCACGGAGGGCGCGCTGCCGCGGGACTTCCAGTGGCTGTTTGAACTGGTTATGCTCGCGCTCGGCGGGGGAGGGGAGTTCGGCGTCGATACGGCGTTCCTTGACAGCGCGATCATGGTCTTAGACGCCTGGCAGGCCGATGCGCTGAGCGCGCGGGAGAAGCTTCGTCCCAGCGTATCGATCCCCGGCCTGTACGGAAGCCGCGCCACGGTGGTTGACGTAACGCGGGAAGAGGCGATAGCCCTGGCCGAGGCGTTCGTGACGCTGGTATCGGAAGAAAACGCGCTATGGGAGAGCGCCGTACGGGCGCGGGTAAAGGATGGGGATGAAAACAAGGTGCGGGAGGTGCTTGCCCAGGTGCGGGCGATGCTGCCCGTCCTGCCGGAGATGGTAGGCGGATGGCTGCCCGAGATGGGCGATCCGATGGAATACCGCGAGGTGTTTGGCCTGGAGGATGAGTTTGTGGTCAAGCAGGTCGAGGCGGCGTTGGCGGGGGATATTCACCTGCTGATAGAATGGATTCCGGCGGAAAAGGGCGTGCCTTCCTTCTTTGCCGGCCTTACGGTGGGGGACAGCCGGGCGACGCTGCTGCTCACGCGCGAGGACGGAATGCCCGCCACCACGGGCAAGGTCACCAGGCAGCGCAACCGCTATGTGGCGGAATGCGTGCTGGAGGATCCAAAGTTCGCGCTGAGCATGATCATGACCCGCAGCGAAAACTATGAGCTTCGTGAGGAAAAAGGAACGCTCACCGCCAAAACAGATCTAATGTTTGAAAGTGACCGGCTGCTGGGCGCGGGCGCGGTGGTTACAATAACCGCGACCGAGACGGATACGGCGTCAGGCGTTGGCGCGAAATATGGCCGCGAGCATGTGACGAGCTGGACGGTTAAGGGCCTTGGATTTGACGGCCGTAAAATTCTGACAGTGACGTCGAATACAACCTTGGAGCAAATGGAGGAGCGTATTGACATGGAAGGGGAAATTGTGCGGCCCGCGCAGATGCCGGAAGAGGCGTTGGAGGCGTGGATGGAGTCCGTGCAGGTAAGCTTCATGCAGGCGTTGTATACGTGTTTGGGGAGACTGCCGGCCAGCGCGGCTGCGTATGCGCTGGAGATGATGCGGTAGCGATGGAATCGTTATCGTCTTCCCCATAAGCCAACGATAGGCTTACCCACCAACGATTCCCAGCCCTTTTCCCAGCGCGCTTCCATTGACAATATATTAAGAAACTGTTACAATTCGGACAAAATTCGTCACACTCCGCGAGGGGTGATGAAGGGAGTCCGATATGAAACGTGCCGTTCTGTTTTTGGTGGGGGTTCTTCTCGCGCTGCCGCTGCTCGGTCTGCCGGCCGGCCGTGCGGCGGCGCCGGAAGCCGCGCCCCTTATAGAGGAGGGGGACGCGGTGAACGGCATGATCCGCGTGTGGCTTTCCTCCATCCGAGGCAAATCAGCATACAACCTGAGCGTGACCGGCGGCTCGTATGCCGTAAACGGCGTTACGGTGGCAAACGGCGGCAAGATCAAGGTGGAATTTTCTTCCGGCGCCGTCTATGTCACCGCGAACGGCACGCGCATGGCCATGGGATCCAGCGCCGTGATCAGCCGCCTGAGCGGCGGCGTAAAAATCGCCGAAGCGCTCGCGCCGGCCAATCTCTACCCGGGCGACATGCGTTTTTTCTACTCCGGCGGTATGGCGTATGTCGTCTGTTGCCTATACATTGAGGATTACGTGTACGGCGTGCTCCCCTACGAGATGGACAACGACTTTCCGCTGGAGGCCTTAAAGGCGCAAGCTGTTACGGCGCGCACGTACGCCATTCGCGCCAAAACGACCTCCGGCAGCTATGACGTAACCGACACGACGGCCCATCAGGTGTTCCGCGGCGTGAGCAATGACAAAAAGCGCTGCATCCAGGCCGTGGATGATACATGGGGCATTGTCCTCAAAGCGAACGGAAGCTATGCCGGGGCGTATTACAGCGCCTCCAACGGCGGGCAGACGGCGGCAAACAACCACGTATGGGGCGGCGCGGCGCTCCCATATCTTATGATCAAGGACGACCCGTATGATCTTGCGAATGCCCGCGCCGTCAAAAAATCTTATTTTATCTATGCCTCGCCGTCCTACGGCACGAGCGTCAGCGCCTATGAGATGATCCGAACCGCCCTGGCGGGCAAGCTTGGCGGCACATCGGGCAGCTATAGCATCGACGAAATTACGGACGTCCTGCTGCACACGCCCATGTATGCCGCGCCCAGCAGGCTTTATACGCGCATGCAGGCGTCCGTTACCTATAATGGAGGCAGCCGCGCCACGGTGGATATTCCCATCTTCCCCACGGTCAAAAGCAGTTTGGGCCTTGGCATCAATGCTGAAAAAAACGAGCTGTTTGCCGTGGAGCGGGAAGAAAAAGGCTTCCGCGTCACGGCCCGCCGGTACGGGCATGGCGTGGGTATGAGCCAGCGCGGTGCGGAGCAAATGGCGGAGACGGGGTTTAGCTACGCCCAGATCCTTGGCTTTTACTATACGGGCATCCAGCGGGCGCGTATACATTTTACCACGAACTGGCCGTCCAGCACCCAGGCCCCGCTTCCGGCGGAGGATGCCCCGGGCATAATGACGGAGATTTCCGCGCGGGTTTCGCTGGTAAGCGCCGGCGACCGGCTCAATCTGCGGAAGGAGCCAGCCGATACGAGCGAAATTCTGGTCAAAATTCCAAACGGCGCGGAGGTCACGGTGCTCTCGGATCATGGAGTCTGGTGCAAGGCGCGCTATGAAAACCAGACCGGCTATGTGTCCAAGGCATATTTGAAGTTTTCGGCGGAGGAGCCTGACGCATCGGGCGGGGCGGGCATGGCAAGGGTGTCGGTCACGTCGGGCTCGCTCAACCTGCGAAAGGAAGCAAGCGCCACGGCGGACATCATTGGCAAGCTGCCGGACGGCGCGCGCGTCAACCTTGTGGAAAAGGGTGATGTTTGGTCCAGAATTCTTTATAACAACCAGACCGGCTATGTGATGAACCGGTTTATCGTGGGCAGCATACGGCAGCCGGAGACTCCGGCCGCCACCGTGCCGCCGCTCGAGGAAGTACAGCCGTCCGCCCGGCCGGCGCGCACAGGCCGTGTTTCGGTCGCGCCCGGTACGCTGAACCTGCGCGCCCAGCCCAGCCTTGACGCGGATATCCTCCTTGAGATTCCCTACGGGGACGCGGTAGATGTCCTTCAAATGGACGATACCTGGTGCGCGGTCAGGTACCTTGGCCTGCAGGGCTATGTGATGCGCGCCTACCTGGCCGTTGGGGAGGGTGCTTCAATCACGCCCGCCCCCCCTGCCGGCACTGTGCCGCCCGATGCGGCGGCATATCCGCGGGACGACGCCGTCGCCTGGGTAAACACAAACGACGGTGACCGCCTGAACCTGCGCAGGTCCGCGTCGTCCGGCAGCACGGTGCTGATCCGCGTCCCCCATGGCGCGCAGGTCGCGGTGCTCGAGCGGGGAAGCGCATGGACCCGGGTTGCGTACAGCGGGTATGCGGGCTATGTTTCCACCGAATACCTAATGGCAACACAGCCGGGCGAAACGACTGCCGCCGCGCCGCGTCTATCCGCTCCGCCACAGCCCGACGCCGTGCCTTCCGCAGGGGGCTATGCTTCCGCATGGGCGGTCACGCGGGACGGCGGGTCGGTTCACCTGCGGCAATCCGCCTCTACGCGCGCAAAATCGCTGGCGCTGGTGCCGCATGGCAGCCGGGTAACGCTTGAGGACGTGGGCGCGCAGTGGTGCCGTGTCGGCTACGGTGGCCTGACCGGCTACATCGCGGGGGATTATCTGACATTCACCGATCCCGTCACGGGCGCCCCGGCATGGACGGCGGAAATCGTACAGGAGATTTTGCCCCC
>WRGP01000155.1 GCA_009787135.1 Bacillota bacterium
CATGCCGCAAATCGGCGCGGGCAACAAAACCGTACTGTTCGGCGACCTGTCGTATTACTGGATCGCCGACCGGCAGGGCCGGGTGTTCCAGCGGCTCAACGAGTTGTACGCGCCCAACGGCCAGGTCGGGTTTCTGGCCACCCAGCGGGTTGACGCGAAGTTGATCCTGCCCGAGGCGGTGAAAGTGATACGGCACAAGGCTTCTTAGGGGTGTCCCCACGGGGACTACCTTCCAATTTCCTTTATTATAAGGGGTGCTCATTTGTGACACACCCTTTGCAAGCTCTTTTTTCATAAAAGAATTGCGCTTCAACGCACAATATAAATACTTTGTACTCGAATGATCCCCGCTCTTGGGGGCTTCCAACTACAGAGTATACACGATGCTAATAAGCCAATCAAAGTAAAAAAGTGACAAAGAACGTAGAACTGTTTTTTACATTACCTGCGGCGGGGAGATTTATTTTTCCCCGCCGCCCTACATTTTGGAGGGCTTATTATGCAACCACATGAAGTAATTATCGGAAAAACCACTTTTATTGTTAACAGTTTTTCCCGGGCCGGGGCGACCGAAAGACTGGATCAATTATTAAAACGCGTTATTGTCAGTAACGCCGAAAAAGAATTCAAAAACGGCTATATCATTGGTAGGGACGAAAGCAATTATTATCGCCAAAGCGCTTGATTTATAAGGATTTCTATGGCAACATGGTGTCACAACCAAAGAAGGAGGAGCGTTCTTATGGACAAGAAAATAGCAGCGATTTATTGCCGTCTCAGCCGTGACGATGATGTGCGCCAGGGTGAAAGCAATTCAATCTCAAATCAGCGGGATCTGCTCTCCCGCTGCGCTAAAGACAACGGGTATGTACATACTCGTTTTTTTATTGACGACGGGTACTCGGGTGTCAACTTCGACCGACCCGGCTGGCAGCAGTTAATGGCGGAAGTCGATGAAGGTAACATCGAAGCCGTCCTCGTGAAAGACATGAGCCGCGTAGGCCGTGATTATCTGCGGGTGGGGCTGTACATGGAGCAGTTCGCCGACGCGGGAATCAGGCTGATTGCCGTTAACGACGGGGTGGACACAGCGAAGGGTGTGGATGATTTCACACCCTTCCGCAATATTATGAGCGAATGGTATGCTCGCGATATTTCAAAGAAAATCAAGGCGTCCATGCACACGAAGGCTCTGTCGGGCAAGCATTTGACTTCATACCCTGTCTATGGTTATAAGCTCGACCCGGAGGATAAATTTCACTGGATCGTGGACGATGAAGCCGCCGAGGTTGTGCGTGAAATTTACAGCCTCTGTATGCAGGGCTACGGTCCCAATCAAATCGAGACCATGCTCAATGACCGGGGCGTTGATTCCCCTTCGGTTCATCAAAAGAAAAACGGCATTAACAATCGCGGTAAAAATAATTTTTGGGGTGCCGGGATGGTCGCGAAAATTCTCAGCCGGCTGGACTATCTCGGTCATACGGTCAGCGGGAGGACTTATAAAAAATCCTATAAAGCCAAGCGCACCCATCAAAACGACCGCGACAAATGGATCATCACCGAAAATACCCACGCGCCTATCATAGACAAAGAAGTCTGGGATCGCGTTCAAAGACTGCGGGAGGATACCAAGCGAAAATCAACGGCAATGGGAGAAATGGGGGCGCTCAACGGCCTGCTCTATTGCGCCGATTGTGAACGGCGGCTACGCATCCAGCGCGACGTTAAAACGAAATTCCAGTATTATGTTTGCCCGACATACGCTTCTTCTCGAACAGGGCACAGGGAATGCAGCATTCACAATACGCCCCGCCATTTTATCGAACCGCTGATATTAAGCGAAATTCAGGCGATTACCGCATTCGCGCGGGAAAATGAATCGGAGTTTATCTCACTGGTCGAAAAGACGCACGAAAAAATGGCTGACAAGGAACTGCGCTCCGCCGGGAATGAACTGACAAAAGCCGGGACGCGAATATCTGAGCTTGATCTGATAATAAAAAAGCTTTACGAGGACAATGTCGCCGGGCGGCTTTCGGATGAACGTTTTGATAAAATGTATGGCGATTACGAATCCGAGCAAGCACGTTTGAAAGAACGAACCGCCGAGCTTGAAAACCTTATAAACAGCGAAAAAGAGAAAGATCAGAACGCACGGCGTTTTATTGAACTGGTGAAAAAGTATACGGACGTTTCGGAGCTGACAGCCGAGATTGTCCGTGTTTTTATTGACCGCATCGTCTGCCACCAGGCCAACGGCAGACTGGGCAAGAACCGCCGCCAGCGGATCGATATTTATTGGAATATTATCGGGCTGGTTGAGGGGCAGGAGCAGAATAGGACGGAGTCGCCGGAATAGTATATGTTATATTTTTTCGTTATGCACCCTGTGTCTATTCGGATACAGGGTTGTTTTTGTTTTGATGTATTTATAATAACATGAAATCGCTTCGATTTCCAGTGTTTTTCTGTATTATAGGATTTTCTTTACCCTCCCTAAGCGTATTCCTCGCAGGAGGAGAGCCGCTCCATTTCCGAGAACTGCACATGGGGGGTGCGGAACGGTTCTCGGACGGCAAGGTCAGCGTTCCGTACAAACGCTTTCTCGGATACGACAAAGGCGAAAACGACACGCTGAAAATCAACGAGGAGGAAGCCGTGATTGTGCGGCTTATTTACAGGATGTTCCTCGAGCCCTTAACTCCGGGCACAGGAGTTTTGAAAAACCCTTTGCTTGGAACACATGAAGTTTTTGACTCCGAATCAGAGTGGCAATAGGGTAAGATTGTTCTGAAGCGGAGGGAAACAATGGGGGGGGGGTAACCTTCTGCGACATCAGAAGCCCCCCCAAGGTAGATGATCAATATCCTCAAAATGCTTCGACTGGACATACCCGGCCAGCCCGTTGCTGCATACGGCGTGATACCAGCCATTGCCGACATCCGCGAGAATATACACAACGGACGGGTCATCCGCAAGATCGCCGACGAACAGGCCGTCCTTCGCTTCCGGTTTTTGATAGAAGCGGACGTCTTTTGCGTCGGCGCCCCATGGCACTACCCACGGAAACCAACAGCGCACCTCTAGCATCTCCAAGCCGAAGGCTAGGAATTCCGTCATCATATATCCTTTTATGCCGAGAATATCCACTTCGGCCCAATCACCGTCGACTGAACGCACCCGAACGGGCGTACCGCTGTAGTATCGCCCAAGAGAGTCCGCGCTTTTAGCAGGTTTCGCACGTAGGTTCAGCCGGTCTGTCGGCACGCTGCTCTTTACGACCGCCCAGCCCTCCGTATCGGTTCCGGCAATCGCTGCCTCAAGGATTATCGGTAGGGCAGTTGGATCAAGGCTTGCCAAGTCGTATTCCGGCGTTTTGCCGGGCAGGCAGCTATAGTGCATATCGCCGTTTTTCCCAAGTACCAGCCCGAACGTTGGGTCAAAGGTGACAATATCGTGCGCCCAAGCCTTACTCAGCCTCCAGACACCGTCGCCAAGCCGGAGAAAAAAGTAGTAGTAATATTCACCCTTGCCGTAGATAAGCCTCAGCCTGTCCTCCCCGTTATATTCCCCGTGATATTCGACGAGTGCAGGACAACCGTCCGCCAGCGGCAGCGGAACGCTTTTGCAATCAAGCTGATAGTTATCTCCCTCCTTGCGGAAGATGTAGATACGGCGCGTGCCATCGCCGTCATCAAGCATTACTACAACCGTGTCCTCTTCACCGTAACCTTCGACGTATATCATTTCGCCCGGAAGCGCCGCCTGTATGGATAACGGCAAATCGGCTAGAGTGCGTCCGTCCGGGTCCCAAGCCCGCACCGGTAAACAGACCAGGATCATTGCGCACAGAATCAAGATTGCTACCAGCGACCGAATTTTTGCCTTCTGGTGTCCCGGATCGAAACGATCACTCATTTTCGTGTCCTCCATATTGCGTTCTGCGCTGAGGCATCCGTTTCATTTGATATCAAAACTAACGTATCCTCATACCATATTCTTGCGAATTGCTGGAAATAAATGTCTTATCTCACAATCTAATCAGCAGCATGGATTACCTCGGACATACGCTATGAAAGAGATATCCCCATAGTCTATAGGCAAATAGGATGAAGCACTTGACATTGGAGGCGGCTCCAATGGTATAATTTTTACGCGGAAGTCATTACGATGAAAGGAGCACCCCTATGAAAGAGCTATTGGATATGCAGCGGACGCACTATGCAAGCGGCGCCACGCGCAGACCCGAGGTGTGCGTCGAAGCACTCAAAAAATTACAAATTTCCCTGCGAAAGCATGAAGCGGGCCTGCTGCGCGCCTTGGAGGCAGACTTGGGCAAATCGCCCGAGGAAGGCTATATGACGGAGCTTGGCGCCACCTACGGCGAACTTCGGTACGCCATACGCCATGCGCGCGCCTGGCTACGGCCGCGGCTTGTGCCGCCTTCCATGGGACAATTCCCGGGTTTCGGGCGCGTGTTCCGCGACCCCTACGGCGTGGCGCTGATCCTCTCCCCTTGGAACTATCCGGCGCTGCTTTCGCTCGTCCCGGTCATCGCCGCCGTGGCAACGGGGAATTGCGCGGTTCTCCGCCCCTCTTCCGAAGCGCCCAAGACAGCCGAATGCCTTGATGCCATTCTCCGCGAGAGCTTTACGCCGCAGCATGTCTCCATGGTGCTGGGCGATACGGGCGTGGCGCGCCGGCTCACCGCGCTCCCCTTTGATAAAATCTTCTTTACCGGCAGCGCGGCGGCAGGCCGCGAGATCATGGCCGCCGCCAGCCAGAATTTGGTGCCCGTCACGCTGGAGTTAGGCGGCAAAAGCCCGGTCATCGTGGCGGCGGACGCGGACATCCGCCTGGCCAGCCGCCGGATCATTTGGGCGAAATGCCTTAACGCGGGCCAAACCTGTGTCGCGCCGGATTACGTGCTGGTACAAAAAGACGTTGAAAGCGCGTTGCTGGAAGCCCTGCGGCTGCAAATTGAGGCGCAGTTTGGAAGCGATCCCTTGGAAAGCCCGGACCTGCCCCCCATCGTCAACCGGCGGCATTTTGAACGGCTTGAGGCCCTATTGCGGGATGGCCGGCTGATCTGCGGCGGCCAGGCGGACGCGCGCACCCGCAAAATTGCGCCCACAGTGTTAACGGGCATAGACAACCAAGACCCTGTCATGCGCGAGGAGATCTTCGGGCCCATTCTGCCGGTACTGCCCTTTCTATCCATGGAGGACGCGATCAAAAGCGTGCGCAGCCGCCCCGCGCCGCTGGCGCTATACCTGTTTACCGCGGATAAAGACGCCGCGCGCCATGTGACGCGCGACGTAGCCTTTGGCGGAGGGTGCGTCAACGACTGTGCCATGCATTTGGCCGGACCCCGCCTGCCCTTTGGCGGCGTTGGGGAAAGCGGCATGGGCGCCTACCATGGCCGCGCCGGCTTTGCCTGCTTTACGCGCGAAAAACCGGTATTCGTCGCCTCCACAGCCGTGGATATCCCCCTTCGCTACGCGCCGCGCAAGGGAAGGCTTCCGGTCCTCAAACGGATGCTGTCATAGTACGGAGCGCGATGAGGCTACCCCCCCGCTCTCCTCACCCGTTACAAATGCCCTTGCAGGATAGTCGTGACAATATTGCTCTTGTATAGCGCGCTGCCTATCCTGGACGCTTCCACCATCTCGCCAAACTGCTCAAAGGGGAGCACCGTCATGAAAATAGGCACGAGCGCAAAGAGAATATACACCATGGCCACGCCGCGCGCCAGGCCAAATACGCCGCCCAGCAGCGCGTCCAGATATTTCAGCGATGGGAAGCGAAAGATGTAGCCCAAAAGACCTGTCACCAGCGACAGCGCGACATAGCCGACGATAAACACGGCGATATAGCACAGGATAGAAACAATCGATGTGACAATGGTCTGGTTGATGTACTGCGATACGTCCACGCTGCCGATCGCCGCAAACACCTGCTGCGCCATGTTGGTCTCCAGCAGCGCGTCAAAGGGCATGGGCAGGCCTGTCCGCGCCACGATGTCGGCGATGGTGCCCGCGCTTAGCCCCGCGACTTGCATTCTGGATAAATCAAGGTCTCCAAGCCGGGACGAGGCGTCCGTATAATGCACGAGGGTGTCCACGACCATTTCATTCTTGCAAATGGCAGATGCCAGCGCGGGCCCAATGGCATACGCCGCAAACATGGCGGCAAACACGCACACCAACCCCAACACGGACGAAATAAACCCGCGATACAGGCCGTACAGCAAGCTCACGCCCACGATACCAAGGATCACATAATCGACAACATTCATCAGCGAATCCTCCTTTCCGCCGCGAACCCCATGTCTTGTAATAGACGGCGAAAACCACAGAATGCGTCCCCAACCTCGGGGGATTCCCTCGGGGCCTTCCGCCCCCTTGATTGAAAGCCGGCATCGGCGGCTCCGCCGCCGAACGGCTGAAAATCCCAAAGGATTTTCTGCTTTGCGTCATCCCCGCCCCCAAAATCCGCAGCTTTTCGGGGGACGACGTTCCTGGCCCCGTGTCTCCCCCGTAAAAATCCGCAGGTTTTCACGGGACGACATTCCTCCTGCCCCAACCGCATGAACCGCCGTTCACGCCGCGGCCTACGTCGGCAGCTTCATGATGTAAACGCCATTGCCAATTTCCAAGACCGCGCGTCCATTGTCGAGCATGCAGATGAGGCTTGACAGCTTGCTCGTGACAAAGTTCAATTTAAACTGCCCGCTGCCGTATGGGGCAAAGCAAATCACATTCTCCCCAAACGCGTACACGCCCTTTTCACTCAGACCGCTCGCGAAACATGGCGCCAAGAGCCGCAGCAATTGCATCGTGTAATTGGTGATCAGGCGAAGCTCGGAAAACGTGGAGCTTATGCCGGCGCCGGGCATGGGCTCCAGCAGGGCATAGGTGTTCCTGCCCGCCGCCCGCACGTCGTTCATATACCAGCCGTAGATAGGCACGGGCGCCGGCACGGTCTGGGGCACGCACCGGTAATTAAACGCCTGCACCGCGGACGTATCCACGGCCATGAGCAGGTTGTCATGCGAATAGACGCGGTAGACCATGGTATCGTCCAGATCCGCCGCGCCGGTGGCCATGCGCCCCGGCTCCAGCGTGGAAAGGTCGGTGATGGGCACATTGCCGTCGATATCCAAACTCAACACCCATACAAGCTGCCCGCGGGTATAGAAAAAACCGAAGTCCAGCACATACAGGTCGTCAACTCGCTTGCTCTCCAGCACCGCGCCGGTATGGCTCATCACGCGAATGGTGCTGTTGGTGATACTGCTGGCGTCCGCGGCGATGCAAGCCGCCACGTACGCCTCTCCAACCCGGGCCATCCGAACCTGGCCTTCCATCCGGTCGTTATAGGTCGACACGCCGTTCTTATCGATGACTTGGAGCTGGTTGCCCGCCCAAGCGGCGATCATCGTCTTCGTGCAGCAGTAATCCCATTCGGGGCCGAGAAAAAACTGCCACTTGCTCGCGCCGTTTGGTCCGACACAGGTGAGCGTGACACCGTCATAGTAGAGCAAATTCTCTCCAAAGGGCTGAATATTATCCGTAGGCCGCGCGCCCACCGGCACGGGCCTGCCCGCGTTGTCCAGCAGGCTGGTGAACAAATAAACGACCAAGATCACCCCTACCAGCACGACGGCGGCCAGAATGATCCGTTTTAAAATCTGACGGGCCGGATTTTTTTTCTGGCCGCCCGGCGCGCTGCGGCCCGGCAAGCCGCTCTTGACATATTGCCGCTGTCCGGCGGCTCCGCTTTTTCTCTGCATAGCGTCTACTTATTCC
>WRGP01000156.1 GCA_009787135.1 Bacillota bacterium
TCAATGCCGTCCTTCGCGTGGCCCGGGGGCCTCCTCTCCAAGCCCGCCAGCCTCACGCCAAAGGCGGGCGGAACCTCCCGCCAGCGCGTGGTGCCGATGAACGCGCCAAGATAGCCCAGCATCAGGTAGACGACGGCGGACAGGCCGGCCCACAAAAACGCCGGCAGCCCCACGCGCAGCAGCTGGGAGACGAGCGCCGCGATGACAAAACCTATCGTAAGCCCTACCGCGCCGCTGAGAAGCTGCCAGAAAGGCATGTCCCTGAGTGTGCCTTCCACTAGGCCGCACCATCGTTTCACCGTGGCGAGCATGTTCTTGGAGACGAGCCATGAAAGAAGGGCGAAAATGAGGGTGGAGACGACGCAGATCCAAACCACGGATGTATAATTCATCCCGGGCGAATCGGCAAAAGCCATATAAATACGAATGCCAAGGGCCGCGAACCCGCCGCCAAGGGCCGCGCCAAACAGCGCGATGATGGGCCGGAGAATCGAATGCAAGGTTGGTTTCTTCATAGAGGATCCTTTCTTACATAGCGCATGAACCAAGGTTCACTTGTTTGCGGCCGGGGAGGAACGCCATCCCCCTGAAATTTTGCGGAATTTGCGGGCGGGGATGGCGCAAGGCAGAAAAGCCTTGGGGATTTTCTGTCCGTTCGGCGGCGGAAGCGCCGACGCCGGCTTTCAATCAAGGGGCCGCATCCCCGCGAGAATTCCCGGAGAGGCGCTAACTACCCAAGCAGGGTACGAACGGCTTGTCCCACAGTATCGACCCCGCGCAGTTCAATGCCGTCGGGCGCCTTGAGCCCGCGAAGATTTTTCTTCGGCAGCACACAGATGGTAAACCCAAGGCGCGCGCACTCCATGAGCCTTCTCTCCACAAGCGATACGGCGCGCACCTCGCCCGCGAGCCCCACCTCGCCAAACACCACGGCTTCCTGCGGCAGAAGGCGGTCCCTGAGGGATGAGGCGATGGCCAGGCATAGGGGCAGGTCCGCCGACGGTTCGGTGAGCGTCATGCCGCCCGCTACATTGATATACACATCCTGATCGAAAAGCCTCAGGCCCACCCGCTTTTCAAGCACCGCGAGCAGAAGCGCCACGCGCGATGTGTCCAACCCGTCGGCCGTTCTGCGCGGCATGCCAAAGGGCGTTCTGGAAACAAGCGCCTGCAGATCCACGAGCATGGGCCGCGTACCTTCCATGCCGCAGGCTACGATAGAGCCGGACGCGCCGCGCGCGCGCTCTGACAGCAGCAACTCCGAAGGATTCTCCACCGCCGTCATGCCCTGTTCGCGCATTTCAAACAAACCCAGCTCGTTCACAGAGCCGAAGCGGTTTTTGACCGCGCGCAGGATGCGCCACGCGTGCTGGCGGTCGCCTTCAAAGTAAAGCACGGCGTCCACCATATGCTCCAGCACGCGCGGGCCGGCGATGGCGCCTTCCTTGGTGACGTGGCCGACCAGGAAAATGGCGCAGCCGGATGTTTTGGCCAGGCGAATGAACAGCGAGGCGCACTCGCGCACTTGGGACACGCTGCCCGGCGCCGCGGACAGTTCAGGGCGGTACACGGTCTGGATGGAGTCCACGACCATAAAATCCGGCTGTGCCGCCTGAAACTGGGCTTCGATGTTGTCCATCGCGTTTTCAGCCAAAATCCAGAGACTCTCGGCTCTCACGCCAAGCCTTCGCGCCCTGAGCTTGATTTGCCGCGCGCTTTCCTCGCCCGTCACATAGAGCACGCGGCTGCCCGCGTCCGCCAGCAGGCCGCAGGTTTGCAGCAGCAGCGTGGATTTGCCAACGCCAGGATCGCCGCCCACCAGGGTGACGGAACCTTCCACAATGCCGCCGCCCAGCACGCGGTCCAGCTCCGAGATGCCGCAGCTTTTTCGCGCGTCCGCGTCGTCGTCGATTTCGGCGAGCTTTCGCAGCGGCGCGCCTGTACCGCCTTGGCGCTTGGCCGGCTTCGGGCCCGCGAGAGGAGTGGCTGGTTCCGTGACATGTTCCTTCAGCGTGTTCCACGCGCCGCAACCGGGGCATTTGCCCAGCCAGCGGCCGGATTCCCAGCCGCACTCGTCGCAGACGAACGCTATTTTTGCTTTTGCCATGCTTTGCCGCCCTTTTTATCTGAGTATGCTCCCTATAGGCTCCATCATTTCTTTTCTTTGTTTCGGGCAAAAATCCTTGTTCCGCGTTTGAATTTTATGAAAATCCGTGCGACAGAATATGCCAGACATTTACAAAAATTTAAACATTGAACCGGATTGCGCATAGAGGGTCGCGCGTTATATACTTGCAGTGGAGTAGGAGGGGTACGAATGAGTCGTCGGGGTGATATTTTCGGAAAACGCAAACACCACATTGGCAGGTGGGTTGCGTTTTTTTTGGTTTGCGCCATCGCGGTCTGTGGCGTTTATACGGCTGTTGACAATGGCCGCGTGGTAGTCAGAACGCAGCGAATCCTCGTATGGAACCTGCCGCAGGCCCTGGAGGGTTTTACCGTGCTTCTCATTTCAGATCTAAATGGCCGGCGCTTTGGCCCCAACCAGAAGCAAATTGAAAGCGCGCTAAAGGGAAAAAAGTATAACGCCGTATGTGTCGCGGGGAACATGATTGAAAAGCGGGGCGACGCAAGCCCCTTCTTGGAACTGCTGGATGTGCTGGACGCCACAAAGCCCGTATATTTTATCGCCGGGGCCGGGGACCCCTCCCCGCTGATCAGACAGGCGGGCGGGCTCATCACAACGGTTTCCAACTGGGTCAGCGAGGCGCAGAGGGCGGGCGCGGTGTATCTGGACGCGCCCGTGCCGCTGCAGGTTGGAAAGTCCAGGGTGTGGTTTTCGGACGCCGAGCAGATCACGCTGGATTTGGAGAGCGCGGCGGAAGCGTACGCGCGGGCTGGCGCAAACCCGGATGACTATGATGTCGGGGTTGTGGAGCGGGCAAGGGAGGCGCGCGCGCGGATGTATGAGGATGATTTGAACATTGTGCTCTCGCGCTATCCGCTTAGGGAGGAAACCGTATACAGGATGCAGGCGATAAACGAGGCCAAGGGCAGCCCATTCCTGCGCATGATAGACGTTGTATTGGCCGGCGGAACGGCCGGCGGGCAATGGCGCCTGCCCTTTCTGGGGCCTTTATGGGCCGAAGGCTGGCTGCCCAGGGACGAATACACCTTGGGGTATCACTACGCGGGCAGCAAGCTCCAATATATTACCGGGGGACTTGGCATTGAGACCGCAAGCCCATTGCCGGGCATCCGGCTGTTCAACACGCCGGAGGTGACGCTGCTTACCTTTACGTCTGCGATTGGGGAGGATGTGCTGCCGGGGCAGTAAGTGCGCAGGGACCGCCTGACCGCCGGATCACTTGCCGCCGTGACTTTGTAAAACGAAAGTGATACGGGTAACAGCCTATAAGATTCTTATGGTTGTGCTGAATGGAACCGGCCTTTGACCGACCCCTATAACTTTTCCGCGAAATGGGCCGCAAAAGGTACTACGCCCGCAGCAAAAAGAATTTTGCCCATGCCAGCAGTTCCCGAACGTTGTTTTTGAGCCAATACCTTGGCACGGACGGACTGCCCGCGCCCTCCGCGCACACGCCGTAGTACCGGCAAATGGCCAGCGCGCGCCGCACGTGATAATCGCTGGTGACGACAAGGGCATGGGATAATCCCGCGGCCTCCATCATGGCCTTTGCGTAGCGGATGTTTTCCATCGTGTCCGTAGAGCGGTTTTCGCTCAGCAGCATCGTATCCGGCACCCCGTTTTTGCGCAGCCACGCGCACATGAAATCGCCTTCCGCGGCGGGCTCTCTCGGCCCTTGGGCGCCGCAGCAAATGATAGGGACGGGGCGCTCCCGATACCGCTGGAGCGCCAGGCACAGCCTTCTGCGCAACGCCTCGGACGGAATGCCCTCGGGCCGCACCTGCGCACCCAAGACAATCATCGCGTCAACCGTTTTCTTCGCCATACGCTTACCCCAAGCCGTCGCCGTTTATATCGTTTTCAAGCCCGGCGCATAGCGCATGGAGCTCTTCATCCTCCGCCTCGCGCAGGGCGCGGGCGCCGCGCCGCCAGCCATGGTTTTTATCCGCGGCTTTGGGCGCCGCAGGCGTCAGCAGCGGGGCGACGCGCTGAACCTGCTGCCATTGCGCCATGCTGACGCACTCCCCGTCGGCATAGATGATATGATCCCGCACAGCGATATCCACCGCGCCCAGTGAATCCCGCAGGAGCGCCGTGGTGGCGATGTCTGATTCGGAAGGTTCCTTCGCGCCGCTTGGATGGTTATGCGCCAGCAGGACGCTGTGCGCATTATGCCGGATGGCCACCTCCACAATCGTGCGCGGATAGATGGTGATCTCGTCAATGGTGCCATAAACGGCGGGCACAGCACGCAGCACGCGGCCCCGCGCGTCCATGCAAACGATGTAAAATACTTCCTCCCGCAATCCGCTGAACAGGTGCCTGCAGTACTCCTTTGCCTCGCGATAGGAAGTCACCAGCGGGCGGTCGCCAAGCTGTTCATGCTCTATATAGCGCATAACGGGGATAAAGAGCGACAAAAGGGTCGCGGCATGAACACCAATGCCGGGCACCTGCTTTAGTTGCTCGGGCGACGCGCCCAAGACCGCGGAAAGGGAGCCAAAGTGGGCGAGCACCCGATGGGCCAGGGTGTTAACATCGCGCCGGGGAATGCCAAAGAAGAGCAAAATCTCCAGCACCTCATGCGGCGAAAACCCTTGCAGCCCACTTTGCAGATATCTGTCCCGCATCCGCTCCCGGTGGCCGTGATGCTCATGGCTGGATACAGTCTCGCTCATTCCGCGGGCGCTGTCTTTTTGGCGCGGGGGCGTTTCGGAGCGGCTTTGGTCTCGGCCGCAGTTTTCGCTTTGGCCAAAGGGGCTTTGGGGGCAGAGGCTTTCGCAGCGGGCGCGGCCTTTTTCGTTTTTTGGGCTGGGGCAGCCTTTTCCGCCGGGGCCTTCCTGGCCGGGGCGCGCCGGCGCTTAGGCTCTTCATACGGGGGCAAAACCAGCTTTTCATACAGGGAGATGTATTCGCCGGCGGACTTGTTCCAGCTATAATCACCCGTCATGCCGCGGCGCATCATCGTTTGCCAGATATCCTTCTTTTCGGTGTAATACGTCACGGCGCGCCTTATGGTGTTAACCATATCGTGCGCGTTGTAGTTGAAGAAGGTAAATCCGTTGCCCTCGCCGGTATAGTCGTTGTAGGAGAGCACCGTATCGCGCAGGCCGCCCGTCTCCCGCACGATGGGCA
This sequence comes from Bacillota bacterium, assembly GCA_009787135.1. GTDB lineage: Bacteria > Bacillota > Clostridia > Christensenellales > Aristaeellaceae > Avichristensenella. The sequence continues at coordinate 5,285 of WRGP01000156.1, forward strand.
GCGTGCCGTAGCGCAGCGAGATCATCTGGGACAGGCCGCACGGCTCAAACAGCGATGGCATCAGGAACATATCCGCGCCCGCATAGATACGATGGGCCAAGCCATGGTTCATCTCAAAGCGCGCGGCCACCCGGCCTGGGTACGCGCTTTCGGCCCAGGAGAACATGTCCGTATAGCGGGCTTCCCCCTTGCCAAGGATCACAAACTGGATGTTTTCCTCCATCATGCGGGCGATCATGTAGTCGATGAGATCCAGGCCCTTTTGAATGGACAGGCGCGTGACCATGGCCATAAGCGGCACATCCGGCGCCTCCGCGAGGCCCAGTTCGCGCTGCAGCCCCGCCTTGCAGGCCGCCTTGCCCTCCGGCGTGTCGGCCGTAAACGTATGCGGGATGGCCAAGTCCGTAGCGGGATCATATTCCACGGTATCAATGCCGTTCAAAATGCCGGTGAGCTGCTGATGCCGGGCACGCAGAAGGCCGTCCAGCCGCTCGCCATAGTAGGCGGTGGTAATTTCCTGCGCATAGCTTGGGCTGACGGTGGTAATCTCATCCGCGTATACGATGCCCGCCTTGAGATAATTGGCCATGCCGTACGCCTCCAGCTTGTCGGATGTGAACAAGCTGTCGCCAAGACCCAGACAGTCCTGCACTTCCTTGATGCGGAAGATGCCCTGATACTGCAGGTTGTGTATGGTCAGGACGCAGCGCATGCGCGCAAAAAATGGCAGGTGGCTGTATTGAATTTTCAGCAGGGCCGGAATCATGCCCGCCTGCCAATCGTGGCAGTGCAGGATGTCCGGCTGAAAACCGATGAGCGGCAGGGCGTTGAGCACCGCACGGCAATAAAAGCCGTAGCGTTCGTATTCATCGCCGCCCGGGCCATAGATATAGGGGCGGTCAAAGTAGTAGCGATTGTCCACAAAATACCAGGTTAGCCCCAGGTATTCAAGCGTTTCGATACCACAGTACTGCTTGCGCCAGCCAAGATCCAGCTCAAAATCAGCCAGATGGCGCATTTGGGTTTTGTACGTTTCGGCAATCTCTCCATACAGGGGCAGGATCACGCGTACATCCACGCCGACTGACTTGAGCACCGGGGGCAGCGCGCCCACCACGTCCGCAAGCCCGCCCGTCTTGATAAATGGGACGCACTCGGAGGCGGCAAATAGCACTTTCATACCGAAATCTCTCCTTCTATTTAGATTGTTACGTTTTTGCTGATCACAATCGGGTATGAGGCCGGGCCGATCAGCCGGCCGCCGCGCTTGATCACGGCCTGCTTGTCGAGGATACAGTGGTCAATTTCCGAGTTTTCATGCACCTGCGCGTCCTGCATAACGATGCTGTTGCGCACCACGGCCCCTTCGGCGACGTACACGCCGCGGAAGATCACGCTGTTCTCCACCGTGCCGTCCACACGCCCGCCATCCGCGATGAGGCTGCCGGACACGCGCGCGTTTTTGCCGTAGCGCGCGGCCATGTCGTCGCGCACCTTAGTGTACACCGGCCGGGTCTTGGCAAAGAGCTCCTCGCGTACTTTGCGCCCCAGCGCGTCCATGTTGAACTGATAATAGGACTGCACCGAGTCGATATGCCAGCCGCGCACGGGGGAGCGATAGCCAAAGACGCGCAGGGTGCCCTCGTTCACGCAGCGCTGGAGCACATCGCGCATAAAGCTGTGGTGGCCCTGCGCCGCCGTTTGGGAGACAATGCTCACGAGCAGTTCGCGCCGAACCATCATGACGGAAAGGGATTCATTGGGGAAGTGCGGCTCCGAGGGGTCTACCTCCAAGCGCGTGATCTGGCCTTCGGCGCTCATATCAAAATAAAGGCGGTATTCATGCACACCGGGCTGCTTGGGCTGTGTGGGGTGGTAGAGCATGGAAATGTCCGCGCCGGTGTCCGTATGATAGCGCAGCATTTGGTTAAAATCGATGTTATAGACGACGTGGCTGTTGCTGAGCACGACATATTCCTGGCGGGAGCGGCGCAGGTAACCGATATTGGAGCGGAGCGCGTCGAGCATGCCCTCGTAAACGCCCACATTGTCACGCGTGAGGAATGGCGGCAGGATGAACAAGCCGTCATGCTTGCCGTGCAGGTCCCACTCCTTGCCGCTGCCCAAATGATCCATCAGCGAATGATAGTTCCGCTGCGTGATCACGCCCACGTTGCGCACGCCCGAGTTGACCAGGCTGGACACCTGAAAGTCAATAATGCGATAGCGCCCGATCACGGGCAGCGCCGCGACGGCGCGGCTTAGCGTCAATTCGCGAAGGCACGCGTCGTTTTCACCGGTATAGATCAGGCCCATGATATCTCTCATTGCAGTGACCCCCCTTCATCAAGCGTTTCCGTCGAATTGTTCGCCCGGCAGCACCACGGCGCCGGCGGACAGGGTAACGCCCTGGCCGACGACGGCGATACCGCCTTCCGGCCCGCCGATCCTGCATCCGGCTTCAATCACCGCGTCCTCGGCGACGATGGCGCGGGTGATCTCCGCCCCCCGGCCCACCTTTACCCGCGGCATGACGACGGAATCGGTAACGCTGGC
>WRGP01000157.1 GCA_009787135.1 Bacillota bacterium
ACTGCAAGCCCCGGCTGGTCGCGGGGCTTGCGCACTTCGCCAGCCGCGACGCGATGGATATAGAGACCTTCAGCGAAAAAACGGCCGCGCTCCTCTACGACAGTATAGGCGTGCGCGACCCTTCGGACCTGTTCACGCTTGAGGCGGATCAGCTTGTGGGCCTGCCGGGCATGGGAGAGAAGAAAGCCGCGAACCTTTTGAACGCGCTGGAGGCCGCCAAGACGCGCCCGCTGGACGCGTTCATCTTCAGCCTGGGCATCCCCGGCGTGGGGCGCAAGACGGCGCGGGATTTGGCGGGGCGCTTCGGTTCCATGGCCGCCCTTCGCGCGGCGGATATGGATACCCTGACGTGGATCCCGGACGTTGGTGGCGTCATTGCCCAGAATATTGTGGAATTCTTTACGGATCCGGCACAGGCGAAGGCGGTGGACCGGCTGCTCGCGCTGGGCGTGCGGCCGGAGACAGTCAAACCCCCAACGGAGGGCGCGTTCCATGGCATGACCGTCGTGGTCACGGGCACGCTTTCCGCCATGACGCGCCAGGAGGCGGAGCAGGCCATTGAGGCCGCGGGGGGCAAAGCCGCGGGCAGCGTGTCGGGGAAAACCTCATTTGTGGTGGCGGGGGAGGCGGCGGGCTCAAAACGCGCCAAGGCGGAGGCTTTGGGCGTGCCGATCCTTGATGAAAAAACGTTCCTCGCCATGCTGGAGACATAAATGGACAAGCCGGTTGTCACCGCGCCGGTCCGGGCCGTGGTGGAATTCGCGCTGCTTTCAGGCGACCTGCTGCCCGGCAGCCAGCTCTCGCGCATGCGCGATGGCATGCTGGGCCATCAGGCGCGCCAGGCTTCCCTGCCGGACGCGGCCACGGAGGTGCCCGTGCGCGGCCGGGCGGAGGGGGAGCGCGTTACGCTGGAGGTCTCCGGGCGCATCGACGCGCTGTATGAGCGGGACGGCCAGACGGTCATCGAGGAAATCAAGCTCTGCCCCGCGGGCGGCGCGCCGGAAGGCCCTGCCGAGGAGCACCGCGCCCAGGCGGTCTGCTATGGCCATATGCTGGGCAAAGGAGCCGCGATCATCCGCGTGGCCTATGTGGAGCAAGGCGGCGCGGAGGTCGTCTCCTTTGAGGAATGGCTGGACGCGGAGGCGCTGTGCCAGGCCTTTCTCGCGTTTACACGCCCGTATCTTGCCATGGTGGAGGAGCGGGCAGCCTGGCGGGCCGTACGGGACGCGTCCATCCTCCCGCTCGCCTTCCCCTATGGCGGCTATCGGGCCGGGCAGCGGGACATGGCGGCGCAGAGCTATTGGGCCATAAAACTCAAAAAGCGCCTGTTTGTGCAGGCGCCCACTGGCATTGGTAAAACGGCGGCCGCGCTGTTCCCCGCGCTGAAGGCGCTCGGTGAGGGGCTGACTGGACAAATCTTTTATTTGACAGCACGCACGACAGCCGGCAAAAACGCGACCGCCGCTATCAAACGTATGCGGGAGAGCGGTCTGCGGCTACGCGCTTTGACCCTAACGGCAAAAGAAAAAGTTTGCGGCGGGCGAGGAACGCGTGGCGAAAGCGATTTTGCCGCGTGGCGCTGCGATATGCTGACCTGCCCGTATGCCCTCGGCTTTTTTGACCGCCTGCCGGCCGCGCTGGCCGATATGCGCGCGCAGGACGACTGGTCGCGCGAGGTGGTGGAGCAGGCGGCGGGCAGGCATCGGGTGTGCCCGTTTGAGTTCAGCCTGTCCCTGTGCGAGGAGGCGGACGCCGTCATCTGCGATTATAACTACGCGTTTGACCCGGCGTCGCGCGTCCGCCGCGTGTTTCAGCGCACGACGAATCTGACGCTGCTCGTGGACGAGTCGCATAACCTGCCAGATCGCGCGCGGGACATGCTCTCGGCTGTGCTGGACAGCGAGCCCCTGCGCGAGATAAGGCGTGCGGCCGGCAAGGCGCTGGGGCGGCGCGCGCCGGTCTATCGGCATCTCACCGGGCTGATCCGCTGGATGGATAGCCAGGCGGCAGGGGCCTCGCCCGTTCCGCCCGACGCGCTGCGGCCGCTCCTGACGCTTCTCACGGACGCCTCGCTCGCGGTGGTTCGCGAAACCCCGCTCGGCGACCTGCCGCGCATCCTGGCCGCGGCGATTGCCACACTGGAGCGCTTTGACGAGCGCTACGTGATGATGACAGAGCGGGAAGGCGGGCGCACGCGCGTTACGCTCTATTGCCTGGACCCTGCCCCGCACCTTCATGAAGCCGTGCGCAAGCTGCGGGGGGCCGTCTTTTTCTCCGCGACGCTTACGCCCTTGCCCGCGTGGCGGGACGCCCTTGGCGGAACGGAGGAGGACGCGCTGCTGTCGCTGCCCTCCCCCTTTCCACGCGAGAACTTGCTCGTGCTGCGCTATGCCGTTTCCACGCGCTACAGGGTACGCGAGCGCACCGCCGAAGCGGTGGCGGAGGCCATTGCGGCCATGGCGGAGGCCAGGCCGGGCAATTACCTGGCGTGCTTTCCATCCTACGCGTATTTGCGGCGCGTAAAGGAGGCCGTTGAGGCGCGTGCGCCGCACGTCGTCACGCATGCGCAGTGGGGCGGAATGGACGACGCGGCGCGGGAAAAGTATTTGTCCGTGTTTCAGCCAAGGGCGGCAGGCGCGCTGCTGGGCATGGTGGTGCTGGGCGGCGTGTTTGGCGAGGGCGTAGACCTCCCAGGCGACCGCCTGTCCGGCGTGGCGGTGGTGGGGGTCGGGCTGCCGCAGGTATGCCTTGCGCGCGAGCTGCTGCGCGGGTATTACGCGCGGACGCTGGGCGACGGCTTTGCCCACGCGTACCGTTATCCCGGCATGAACAAAGTGCTGCAGGCTGTGGGCCGGGTGATCCGCACGGAGACGGATCAGGGGGTGGCGCTGCTCATTGACGACAGATTTCTCGCGGGTGAGTATACCGCGCTGATGCCCTCCTGGTGGGGAGCGGCGGAAGCGGCCGGCTCGGCTGAGGGGATCGCACGGCGCGCGCGCTTGTTTTGGCGCGGCGCGGAGGGCGTAAAAATGCAATTCTAATCGAATTTACATTGCAAAAAATGAGGTTTCATCATATAATATTATTAGCCAGTCAGTCCGATTACTATAGTAAGAGAGATCGCGCATGAATAAGCTTTGGACCAAGAACTTCATCATCATTACGCTGGGTACCCTCGTTTCGGCTTTAGGGAACGCCATCAGCGCCTTTTCCATTGCGCTGATCGTCTTGCGCTACACAGAATCCACGTTTTTGTTTGCGGTGTTTATGGTGGTATACAACCTGCCCAAAATCGTAATGCCCCTGATCGCCGGCCCCTATATGGACCGATTTTCCAGGTCCAAGGTGATCTATACCCTGGATTTCCTGTCCGCGGTGCTGTATTTTTTGATTTTTGTGCTGCTGTACAACGATCTTTTTTTGTACGGACCGTTTCTGTTCATGGCGTTTATCATCGGCTCAATCGACAGCACATACCAGTTGGCGTATGACAGCCTGTATCCTACGCTGGTCACCGAGGAAAATTACAGCAAGGCGTATTCCATCTCCAGCATGATCTACCCGCTCTCGTCCGTGATGGTGCTGCTCGCCGCATTCCTCTACGACAACAACGGCATGCGCGGCCTGGTATGGCTGTTCCTGTTTAACGCGATAACCTTTTTTGTAGCGGCCGCCTTTGAAACGCAGATCCGCGCGCCCGAAGCGCAGATCCCCATAGACGGCGCGAAATTTTCCCTCGCCACCTATCACAGGGAGTTTCGCGATGGGCTTACGTATATCAACGGGCAAAAGGGGTTGAAGATCATCACCGCGTTTTTCTTCCTGAATATGTTCGCGTTCGCGGCCTCCGCCGTGGTCGTTTTGCCATACTTTATGTCTACTGAAGCGCTGAAGACGACATGGTACACGTACGTGATGGCCGGCGGCGTTATCGGCCGGATCATCGGCGGTACGCTGCAGTATAATATCAAGTATTCCGCCAGAATCCGCTATGGCCTGTCCATCGGCGTATACATCGCGCTTTCATTTCTTGAGGGGAGCTACTTGTTCTTCCCCGCGCTGGTCATGATCGGCATCAACCTCGTCTCAGGCATTCTGACTGTGACGTCCGTAAACATCCGCGCGGCCGCGATGCAGAGCTATGTACCCAATGAGTACCGCGGCCGGTTTAACGGCACGTTTCAGATGATTTGCACGCTCGGCACCATCTTGGGGCAGCTGCTGGCGGGCGCCATGGCCGACTTTTTCGGCGACCGAATCGTGCTGGCCGCGTTCATGGGCGTGAACCTCATCGCCGTGCTGGGGATCATGCTGCCCGGGAAGAAGCACGTGAGCGTGATTTACAATCGGGCTGTGTAGACACTAGCGGGCTGTGTAGACTATTTGGGTAAAAAACTGAAAAGAATTGTACAAAACATGCGCCGCAATACAGCAAAACAAAGAGCCTGACCGTATATACAGCAAACCTAATATCAAACCGCATAATGCCGCGGACAGCGTCTGGACAAAATTAAAATGCAGGATCGCGAACAAAAGCGTTGTAACAATAAGCGCGGGCATTGCCCCATACTGATTCCCAAGCCCGGTGAGCAAATGCCCCCGCATCAGCATTTCTTCCGCTATCGGCGCGAGTAGGCATACACGGACAAACGTCGTCGCCGGCGATTGCCGCAGAGCCGCCAGTACTTCTTGATACTCAACCGCGCTCGTGGGGAATACGCTGTCAAAAATCGGATCTAAAAAATTATCTAGCAATACATAAAATACTATGGAACAACCTACCGCCGCCAAAATATCATATGATTATATAGCCACGCAACTCATAACTCGAAAGCAACTTGAAACAACTCGAAACAAGGTTGTAATCTTCTTGTCAAAATTCCATTTATCTGGTATGCTATACAGTGATAATATATCTGCTGAAAGGGGCTGTTCCGGTTGAATTCAACAATCCTCTTAAAGCTTCGCGCCGTGCGCTGCTTTTTGCTGGATATGGACGGTACGTTTTATCTGGGCGACCGCCTGCTGGAGGGTTCGCTCGCGTTTCTGTCGGCGCTGCGCCGCACTGGGCGGCAGGCGCTTTTTCTCACGAACAATTCCTCCCAGAACAGCCAGGCTTATGTGCAAAAGCTCCGGCGCATGGGCGTGACCGAGCCGTTCCTGCGCGTGTATACCTCAGGGCAGGCGGCGGGCCGCTATGTGCTGGACGCCTTCCCCGGGAAGCGCGCGTTTCTGCTGGGCAACGAGCCGCTTCGGCTGGAGCTTGAGGAGATGGGCGTTCCTTTGGACGACAAAAGCCCAGACTATGTGCTGGCCGGGTTTGACACCACGCTTGACTACGCGAAGCTATCACGGGCCTGCGAGCTTGTGCGCGCGGGCCTGCCCTATATAGCCACGCATCCGGACCGCAACTGTCCGACAGAAACCGGCTTTATCCCCGATATAGGCGCGATCATCGCGTTTATTGACGCGAGCACGGGCCGGCAGCCTGATACCATCATCGGCAAGCCGTACCGCGGAATTGTAGACGGCGCGCTCGCGCTGACAGGCTCCTCGGCGGCGGAAACCGCCATGGTGGGGGACCGGCTCTATACGGATATTGTAACGGGCGTAAACTTTGGCATGACTTCCATTCTCGTGTTGACCGGCGAGGCTTCGCCTGAAGATGTGGAGCGCTTCCCCACAAAGCCGCACCTCATCTTCGACAGGCTCAGCGATATGATCCCCTATCTGGAAGCATAGGCGTGCTGAGAAGAAAGGAAAAAATGATGAAAGCAATCATACTTGCGGCGGGAAAGGGCACGCGGCTGGAGTGTGAGTCGAGCGATCTGCCAAAGGCGCTGCGGCTGCTGGGTGGCAAGCCGCTGATTCGGTATGTGCTGGACAGCCTTGATTTTCTAAGCCCGGAAGATATTACCATCGTGGTGGGGTTCCTCAAAGAACAGGTAATGGAAACGATTGGCGGCGGATACCATTACGTCGAGCAGCGTGAACTAAACGGCACGGCGAAAGCAACTTTGTGCGCGGAGACAATTCTTGGGAACTTTTTGGGCCCCATCATCGTCTGTTATTGTGACATGCCCTTTTTGTCCCGCAAGACGTACCAGTCCATGTTTGCCAAGCATATGGAAACGGGCGCTGGGAACACGCTGCTGGCCGGCCGCATGCATCCGATTCCGCCGTTTGGCAGATTCATCCGAGATGAGGAGAACCGCCTCTATGACGTCGTCGAGGACAGCGCTTGCACAGATGTCCAAAAACAAATTGACGAGGTCAACGTCGGCCTTCAGGTGGTGGACAGCCCGCGGCTATGGACGTGGCTTCGCAAGGTGGACAACATAAATCCCAAGCGTGAGTATTATCTCACGGGGCTGGTACGGGTGCTCGCGGCCGAGGGTGTCAGGCAAGAGGTCGTAACGCTTGAAAACCAGAACGAGATGCTGGGCATCAATACCATAGACGATCTGCGCGCCGCGGAGGCGCTGCTTCGGCGGACGCGCGGCTGATACACCCAAGGCGGTTTGGCGTTTTTCGCCGGATCGATAGAGTATATATGTAAGGAAAACAAAACGTCTAACCAAAAAGAGGTGAAAACAATGGACTCGCTACGCCTAATGCTTCTCTCGCTGATGATCGGCGCGACGGTATCCACAAGCGCAACATACACAGATACGGGCTTTACGATGGAACAGCAGATCGTATTTGAGCAACAGCCCGCATTGCAGCAGCAGCAACAGCCTCCCGCGCCAAACCCGGTGCTGCAGATGGTGTACATGACGCCAAAGCCCGCGCCGGCGCCCACGCAGCGCCCCGGCGGCGCCAGCGCCCCGGTAAAAATCTACACCGGCACGAGCATCACGCGCGAGCTGTACCGCGGGTACACGGGCGAGGATGTGCGCATGCTGCAAAGGCTTCTCAAGGATTTGGGATACAATGTCACCGTAGACGGAAACTTTGGCGCGCAGACGTACAACGCTGTCCTCCAGTTTCAGAAGAACAACGGCCTAAAGGCGGACGGCATCGCGGGCACGCGGACCATCCGCAAGCTCATCAGCGGCGACGCGGTAGCGGCAAACTATTCCGTTACGCCGCGCACGAAGCTGTCCTATGGCATGGTCGGCCAAGACGTCATGGACCTGCAGGCGCGCCTGCAGCAGCTAGGCTATTACTATGATGTGCTCAGCGGAAATTTCCTCACAAACACGCGCAACGCCGTCCGGTGGTTCCAGCAGAACAACGGCCTGTCCGTGGACGGCATCGCGGGCCCGCTGACCCTTTCGCGCCTGTACAGCGCCGGCGCCGTGCCCGCCGCTTCCCAGCATGGACATGGGCCGGGCCCCAGCGTTTTTACCCGCAGCCTGTATCCTGGCATGTCCGGCGCGGATGTAACCTATTTGCAGCAATTGCTTCGCGATCTTCGCTACTTTAGCGGCAGCCCCACAGGCTACTATGACACGGAGACGCAGTGGGCCGTGCGCACGTTCCAGACGTATAACGGGTTGTATGTAGACGGCATTGCCGGCAGCGCGACCCTTGCCCGCCTGCTCAGCGGCAAGGCGGTGCCCTATTCGGGCGCGATTCCAACGCCAACACCTACGGCGGGCATAAGCTTTACCCGCAGCCTATACCCGGGCATGTCCGGCGCGGACGTGACCTACCTGCAGCAGCTGCTCCAAAGGTATGGCTACTTCAGCGGCAAGCCCACGGGCTATTTTGACGCGGCGACGGAATGGACCGTGCGGACGTTCCAAGCCTATAACGGGCTGTATGTGGACGGCGTCGCGGGCAGTTCTACCCTCTCCCGCCTGCTGAGCAGCAATGTGGTTCCCTATCCGGGCACGACGGTTCCGACCCCGACCCCGAGCGCCTTCGTCTTTACCCGCAG
>WRGP01000158.1 GCA_009787135.1 Bacillota bacterium
TTTTTCCATTCCCCTGCGAATCGGCGGGAACGCCCGCCGCACAAAGGCATTGATCTGCTTTTGCCTGCCCGTCTTGGAAAGAACCACGCCCGCGAGCAGCGCCGCCAGCGCCAGCGCCACCAGCACCAATACGGCCCGGCCGACGACCAGCCCCACATTCATCACGGTTGTCATCGACGCGCTCATTTCCGTACCCAGGTTGCGGAATACGCGGTCGAAAATCGGCAGCACCTGCGCTACCAGTACGCCGATAACCACGGCCATCATGACCGCCAGCACCGCGGGGTAGACGATCGCCCCGCGCACGGCCAGGCGGACCTTGCTCTCCCGTAAATAGTACACGCCAAGCGCCGCCATCACGTCGTCCAGCTTGCCGGACTTTTCGCCAATGCGGACCATATGCACCATATACGGCGGAAATATCCCCGCGCGCTCCAAGGCCTCCGCGAGGCTGCCCGTCTCCTTCACCGCGGCGTCAATGATCAGAAAGGTGCCGGCGTAACGGGTATCGTGATAATTCTGGCAAAGGGCCTCAATCCCGTCGTACATCGGGATGCCGCTTTTGAGAATCAGCGCCACCTGTTCGCAGAACATCGATACCTCGTCCGGCGGGAGGTATCCGCGCTTTGCCGCTCCCTTTGGGTCGGTTCCCATCTTGGGGCCCGTATTGGGGCTGCCCCCGATCTCAGCCATTTCTCTTCCTCCCTGCCGCCCTGCCGCGTCGATAGTTTCTTCATATTCAATAGAAATAAAGTTCAGAATAGTCGGACTGCCTATATGTTCCGTTGGGAAAAGTCGCGTCCATCTGCACCCAGGTTCCGCCGACGTACACCTTGTTCCACGCATGCCGCTGGCCTGTCGGGATCAGATCGCCCACCACCAGCCGGGTGGGGATTCCTTGCACGCGCAGCATACATGCCAGCAGGGAGGCGTAGTCAAGGCAGATACCCGTGCGCGATAATAGCGTATCATCCACTGAGGCGTAATAGGGGCTTCGCACCGTCAGCGCCTTCATATGATCGTATATGATATTTCCGCTTACGTAATTATACAGCGTTTCCACCTTGCCCCAGTCGTCCGTGATATCCCCGCACAGTTCAAAAGACTTCCGCACCGCCAGCGTTTCGGGCGTATACCAGACATTTTGGTTTGGGCATAGGAAGGCCGCCCTTTCCGAGTACAAGTCCGCCGTAAAGCCTTTGGAGAAAATCTGCGAGTAATCTGTGCCCTTCACGTTTTCAAACATGACGGCTTTATAGCTGCCGCTGCCGCCAGTCAGCGGCAACGCTTCATACATCCCCTGGCTGTTGATATCATACGTTTGAAACGCGTCGCCATAGTAGAGGCGCAGCTTCAGCCGCTTGCCGGACCCACTGTGCCTCACCATCACATAACCGTCGCTCACGTTGCTGATATCAACGGACACCTTGCCGTCGCGGATTACGTTCACGCCGCTGGGCTGACAGAAAACCGGCACAACCTGCGCGAGGCTTATCAGCCAGCCGGCCAGGGAGATGCACAACATCATAATCATCCATGGCGCGGCTTTTCGCATTCGCTGACCGCTCAACACTCGCATTGCTTCCATCCTTATCCGCTTTTATATTCTATTTTATGCAAACATATACCATATTGTACCAAAAAACCACAGAAAAGCAAGCGCCTTCCCGGCCGCCCGCAGCAAATGCCAGGGAATGCCCATAGGAGACCACAACATTTTATTTGACAATCAGCGCCATAGGCGTTAGAATTTCATGGTTATTCCAGCTTCAAAACAGGAGGTTTTTTATGCCGCATGAGCGCTCACAAGACGCCGCGTTTTTGGACGCCATCGCGCGCCGGCGTACGTTTGCGATCATCTCCCATCCCGACGCGGGGAAAACCACGCTCACCGAGAAGCTCCTGCTCTACGGCGGCGCCATCCGCCAGGCCGGGTCCGTGAAGGCGCGCAAGGCCGAGCGGTACGCCACCAGCGATTGGATGGAAATCGAAAAGCAGCGCGGCATTTCCGTCACGTCCAGCGCCATGCGGTTTTCCTATGAGGGGCGGAGCATCAACATCCTCGACACCCCCGGCCACCAGGACTTTTCCGAGGACACGTACCGCGTCCTCGTCGCGGCGGACGCGGCGGTCATGCTTATCGACGCCGCCCGCGGCGTGGAGGCGCAAACCATCAAGCTCTTTAAGGTCTGCCGCATGCGCGGTATCCCGATCTTTACGTTTGTCAACAAGATGGACCGCGCGGCCAAGGATCCCTTTGCCCTTATGGAGGAGCTGGAGCAGGTGCTCGGCATCCGCGCCTGCCCCGTCAACTGGCCCATCGGCGTGGACGGCGATTTTCAAGGCGTATGCCATCGCGACACGGGCATGGTGGAACTCTACGAGGCCTCGGGCCACGGCAAACAGCGTGTGGACGCGTATGAAATCCCCATGCGCAGCGAAGCCTTGGCGGGCGCGCTGGACGCACACTACATCAAGCGCCTGCGCGACGAGATGGAATTGCTGGACGTGGCCGGGGATGCCTTTGACGAGGCGGCCGTGGCCGCCGGCAGCCTGACGCCCCTGTTCTTTGGCAGCGCTGTGTCCAACTTTGGCGTGGAGCCCTTCCTCCGGCGCTTTTTGCGGTACGCGCCGCCCCCGTCGGCAAGGGATTCGGACGCGGGCCCCATAGCGCCCGGCGAGGCCAATTTTTCCGGTTTTATCTTTAAGATACAGGCGAACATGAACCCCGCGCACCGTGACCGGCTGGCATTCCTGCGTGTGTGTTCGGGCGTGTTTGAGAAGGGCATGAGCGTCTGGCACAGCGGCAGCGGCAAGCAGATCCAGCTCAAGCAGCCGCAGCAGTTTATGGCCGATGAGCGCGAGAGCGTGGAGGTCGCCTACCCCGGCGATATCATCGGGCTTTTCGATCCCGGCATCTTCCGCCTGGGCGACACGCTGGCCGTGGGCCCCAAAATCCGCTACGAGGGCATCCCGGTGTTCGCGCCGGAGCACTTTGCCCGCGTCAGCGCCATGGACAGCATGAAGCGCAAGCAGTTTGTCAAGGGCGTCACGCAGCTGTCCGAGGAGGGCGCCATTCAGGTTTTCAAGCGCCCGGAGATCGGGCGCGAGGAACTGATCGTGGGCGTTGTCGGCGTGTTGCAGTTTGATGTGCTGGAATACCGGCTCCGCGCCGAGTACGGTGTGGAAATCCGCCGCGAGCCGCTGGAATACCGCTTTGTCCGATGGGTTGACGAAAGCCCGTGCCCCGCGCCGGAGCTGCGCCTTTCCTCCACCACCACGGCCGCGAAGGACCGGTTTGAACGGGACGTGCTCCTGTTCCAAAATGAGTGGTCTATCCGCTGGGCGGAGGAAAACAATAAGGGGCTGAAGCTTGCCGAGACGGCGAAGGCGACGTTTTAGCGGGACGAGGGGAACGGGAGGAAAACGAAGGAGGGAGCTTCTTCTTTGCTTTATCCGGAGAAAAGAAAGAAGCAAAATTGTTTAGAAAAGAGGAACCCGAATGCCTATACGCCCCAGAGAAGACATCCGCAACATCGCCATCATCGCCCATGTGGACCATGGCAAGACAACGCTTGTGGACGGCATGCTGCGCCAGAGCGGCGCGTTCCGCGCCAATCAGCAGGTGGTCGAGCGCGTCATGGACTCCGGCGACCTGGAGCGCGAGCGCGGCATTACCATCCTGGCCAAGAACACCGCCATCCATTGGGGAGGCGTTAAGATCAACATTGTAGACACGCCCGGTCACGCCGATTTTTCCGGCGAGGTCGAGCGCGTGCTCAAAATGGTGCATGGCGTCATGCTGCTCGTGGACGCGTTTGAGGGCCCGATGCCGCAAACGCGTTTTGTCCTGCGCAAGGCGCTGGAACTGCATTTGCCTGTGCTGGTGTGCGTCAACAAGACGGACCGGACGGACGCGCGCTGCGACGAGATCATCGACGAGATCCTGGACCTGCTCATTGAGCTAAACGCGCCCGAGGATCAGCTTGACCGGCCGATCCTGTTCACCTCCGCGCGGCAAGGCACGGCCACGCTCGACTGGCGCGAGCCCGGCGATGACCTCACCCCGCTGTTTGAGGCGATCGTGCGATACATCCCCGCGCCCGCCGGCGACCGCGAGGGCCCCGCGCAGATGCTCATCTCCACCATCGATTACAGCGATTATGTAGGCCGCATCGGCATCGGCCGCATTGAGCGCGGCACGCTTGTAAAGGGTATGATGGCCGTGCGCTGCACGTACGGCGACGAGGCGGTCACGCCCCCGCAGCGCCTAAACGGCCTGTATACGTTCGATGGGCTTGCGCGCGTGGACGCGGACAGCGTATCCATGGGGGACATTGTGGCTGTCAGCGGGTTTGAGGATCTGAATATCGGGGATACGGTCTGCGACCCGGGCAGCCCGGCGCCGCTTCCCTTCGTGCGCATTACGGATCCTACCGTGGCCATGACCTTCTCCGTCAACGACAGCCCCTTTGCCGGCCGCGAGGGGAAATACGTCACCAGCCGCCACCTGCGGGCGCGCCTGATGCGCGAATTGCAGACGGACGTATCCCTGCGCGTTGCCGAAACGGCCACGCCGGACGCGTTTCTCGTCAGCGGCCGCGGCGAGCTTCACCTGTCCATCCTCATTGAGACCATGCGGCGGCAGGGGTACGAGCTGCAGGTCTCCAAGCCCGAGGTGCTTCTCAAGGCGTTAGACGGCCAGACCTGCGAGCCGCTGGAGCGCATGGTGGCCGATGTCCCTCAGGCATACGCGGGCGCGGTGATTGAAAAAATCGGCCGCAGGCGCGGCACGCTGGAGAGCATGACCGGCACGGACCGGGTGCGCCTGGAGTTCTTGGTGCCCTCGCGCGGGCTTTTCGGCTACCGCTCGGAGTTCATGACCGACACGCGCGGCGAGGGCATCATGTCCGCCGTGTTTGAAGCTTATGTGCCCCACAGGGGTGATTTGCCCACCCGCACCGTCGGCGCGCTCGTCGCCTTTGAAACGGGGGACACCACGTCCTACGGCCTCTACGGCGCGCAGGAGCGCGGCTCCCTGTTCATCGGGCCGGGCGTGCCCGTGTACGCGGGCATGCTCGTCGGCTCGTCCTCGCGCCCCGGCGATATCGAAGTCAACGTCTGCCGTAAAAAGCACGTCACCAACACGCGCAACGCCGCCTCCGCCGAGGATAGTTTGCGGCTGGTGTCGGTCCGGTCGCTGTCGCTGGAGGAATGCCTTGAGTTTATCGCGGATGATGAGTTGTTGGAGGTGACGCCGGAAAGCTTGCGTATGCGCAAGCGGGTGCTGGGGCATGAGGCGAGGCTGAAGATGGTGGCGCGGAAGGGGAAGGGGTAATGCGTTCAAAAAGGACAATCAGCAGTGTAATAAAAAAATGCAGTAGGCCGATGCATCAAGGAGACAGCTGATGAAAAGTAAACACAAACGCCCTGCTCCCGGTATAATGGTGAACGTTAACGGCCATGATATGCATGTGTACCTTAAAGGTAAATATACATATGTTTTTCTGTCTGGTGGTGGAACCAGATACCCAACAGAGTGGTCTGGAGGCGAAACGAAAGACAAGAGAATGGCGGGTCACCCGGCATGCTCAAAGGCCATGGTGTATGCCTTCAACACGAGGTGTCGATCATTCCGATTCGAAAACGCCCAGCCTACGACCATGCGCGAATATAAGTCTATTACGACACACAGGTACCGCCATCCTTCCGTCGTGGGAATATAGGAAGTATCGGACACCCACACAGCATTCGGTGCGATGGGTGAGAAATCACGGGCGAGCAGGTTTTGCGCTATCGGCAGGCTATGGTTACTATCGGTGGTGCGGGTAAACCGATGCCGATAAACCTGACATCAAACCCGCCTCGTCCATCAGCCGCCGCACATGGCGGCGAGAGCACCGAACGCCGCGTTGCCTCAACACTGCGGCGATCTTTCGCGCCCCGTAGATAGCGTGATGCTCAAAGAAGATGTCCCGTATCTTCGTCTTGAGTATGCCGTCGTACAGCTTGCGTGGTCCCAGCTCCGCCTTCCCCCACCGATAGTAACTCGTGCGCAGCACCGAAAGTGCCTCACAGGCCTTCCCCACAGGCAAGCCGCCAGCGTGTTTCTCAATCAGCGCATACTTCACCGCTGGCTCTTCGCAAAGTACGCTGATACTTTTTTAGAAAGATATTCTCTGCCTCCAGCTCCGCGATCCGCCGCCTCAGACGCTCCCCCTCGTCCAGCTCCTCGTTCCCGCTGCCTGGAAAGGCGCCTTGTGGGGTTCATTGAGTACGCCCTCGTCCACTTGTAGATCGTGTTCTCATGTATCCCGTACTCGTTTGCCAGGCTCGGTGCTTTTCGCCCCCTTTTTGTGAGTAACTCCACTATGGCGATCTTTTCTTCCCGGCTGTACCTCTTCTTTAATGACATGGTATCACGGCCTTTCTTTCTTTATTTTACCAGCCGTTTCCCTGTCTCTCATCTTGAGGCCGGGCCATCGCGCCTCATCCTATAAAATGGAGGTTACCATTCAGAGTCCAGGGAGAAAACAGGGGAAGCAGCGAAAGCGAGGGAGATAGAGTCGAAGAGATTGCCGGAGCGTTTTTTGAGGGTAGAGATGAAACTGCGAATTTTGGCGTAGCGCAACGCGCCACTCCAACTGCGGAAGCAACCGGAAACCTTCTGTTTCGTCTTGCAAGGTCGCAAGTCGCGCTCCGCCAGATTGTTCGTGAAAGGGGCGGCATAGTCGCGAATGAACAGCAGATAACATTCTTTATAGTTTTTCAGTCGGTTTACCATGCGGCGAAGCTCATCACGGCCAAGCGCTTTTGCCTTCAGTTTGGCAAGCGCGGCATGTCCTTTTTCAACCAAACAGTCGTAATCACACTCAAACTTTGCCAGCGTCTTACGATCGCAGGTTATTTTCCCAGCGGCAATATCTGCATTTTTATGGGCGCTCATCCCCGACATAAATCTGCGCATTTCCTCTGCCCAAGGTATTTTCTGTAATTCAAATAGTCCGCGCAGTTCGCGAAGCAGATGTGCGCCGCAAGTCGCGTGAGCCGTGCCACAATGGTAAAATTTAGCTTCGCGGTCTTGACTGATGATGCCTATATATCGCGGCAAAATCCCGTCACGTTTCACTCCTTCCTCGTCCTTTCGCGGGTTTGCCGTGTACAACGTTGCGCTCTGGCTGCTATGCGTTCGCAAGATAATTTCAAAATTTTTCCCTTCCGCTTCGCTCATCTGAGCACTTTCACCACTGTACTCTGGCTTCTGCGTACATCGCATCGGCGTTTCGTCAATGTGGAGTACCTTTTCGTTTAGAAGGCTATTTTTGATCCCTTCCAGCTCACCATCCAGTTTCCCCGCAAACTCCTCCATAAACCTCTGGATTGTTGCCTCAGACAGGTTGATTATCCCGTGTATCGTCTCTCGGAAAAATTCTGACAATCGCCCTCCCGCTACCATGCCCTCATTAGACAATAGCACGCTCAGCGCTTTTACGTTGCTTCCGTATACTACCTCGTTCTTATATTCTGCCGGTATCGCTCCAACACGGAAGCGATACTCCGTTACCACCGCTTCCATCACGACATCTACTACATACCGCGTCACATACGCTTCCGCTCCCTCGGTATGGTCTATTATCTCGCGCCGTACTATCCCCGCTTCAATAAGCGCCTCCAAGTTCTCTGGCAACTTTAATTGATGCCCTGCATGTCCTTGCTGCCCGCCTCGCGGTTGCACTCCCTTTTCTCTGGAGTTCGCAACGCCTTTGTATCCATCCTGACTCGGCGGTTTGGATGAATTCCCTGAGTTCTTGTTGATTTGTCCTTTTAACCCACATTCGGCAGTTTGTAAAGAAGTTAGAGAAATAAACTGTATCAACGTATGGTGAAGAGGGATATAAAATATGGTAACATAAGA
>WRGP01000159.1 GCA_009787135.1 Bacillota bacterium
GGAGCCATTCACGCTGTGGGCGGCGATATGCCGACGATTATGGCAGGCCTGGCTTGCGGCGAACCCAATCCGATCTCGTTTGATATTTTGCGCAACCACGCGAAATTTTTCGCCTCCTGCCCAAACTGGGTAGCGGCCAAGGGCATGCGCGTGCTCGGCGCGCCGCTCGAAGGCGACTCGCGCGTGATCTCGGGGGAGAGCGGAGCCGTGGGGCTGGGGCTGCTGGCGGCCATCATGGAGGATGAAGGGCTGAAGGGTTTTCGGGAGGCGCTCGGGCTTGGCCCGGAGTCCGTGGCGCTTCTGTTTTCCACGGAGGGGGATACGGACCCGGAGAACTATCGGCGCGTTTGCTGGGATGGGGCTTATGGCGGGCCGAGGCTCATGCGGTTGGAGGAGGGAGAGTAGTTTTATGGATTTTCAGGCGGTAAAACAGGCGGCACGGGACTATGAGGCGGACATGACGCGGTTTTTGCGGGATCTGATCGCCATCCCGGGGGAGAGTTGCGGGGAGGAAAAGGTCGTCCGCCGCGTCGCGGAGGAGATGCGAAAGGTTGGCTTTGATGAGGTCCGGATCGACGGCATGGGGAATGTGCTGGGGTTTATGGGAAGCGGCGGGAAGATCATCGCCTTTGACGCGCACATTGATACCGTAGGGGTTGGCAACCTGGCCAATTGGACCTTCAGCCCGTATGAAGGGTATGAAACGGACACGGAGGTTGGCGGGCGCGGGGCGTCGGATCAGCTGGGGGGCATTGTATCCGCTGTGTACGGCGCGAAGATCATGCGGGACAAAGGGCTGCTTGGCGATACGTTCCGCGTGCTGGTGACCGGCACGGTACAGGAGGAGGACTGCGACGGCCTTTGCTGGCAGTATATCATCAAGGAGGAGAAGATACGGCCGGAGTTTGTGGTGATTACGGAACCTACCGACGGGAACATCTACCGCGGCCAGCGCGGCCGCATGGAGATACGCGTGGAGGCGGAAGGGGTATCCTGCCATGGCAGCGCGCCGGAGCGCGGCGACAACGCCATTTACAAGATGGCGGAGATTGTGCTGGAAGTAAAGGCGCTGAACGACCGGCTGGCCATGGACCCGTTCCTGGGCAAGGGCACCCTGACGGTAACGGAACAGTTCTCCTTTTCGCCGTCGCGCTGCGCGGTGGCGGACCGCGCGGCCATCTCCATTGACCGGCGGCTTACGGGCGGCGAGACGTTTGAGGCCGCGCTGGAGGAAATTCGCGCCTTGCCCGCCGTGCGGCGGCATGGCGCAAAGGTGACGATGTATAACTATAACGCGCCCAGCTGGACGAAGCTTGTGTATCCGACGGAGTGCTACTTTCCGGCCTGGGTGACGCCGGAGGACCATCCCGCGACAAGGGCGGTTGTGAATGCGTACCGCGGGATGTTCGGCGAGCCCAAGATTGACAAGTGGACTTTCTCCACAAACGGCGTTTCGATCATGGGGCGGTATGGAATCCCCTGCGTGGGCTTTGGGCCGGGCAAGGAGGAAGAGGCCCACGCGCCGAACGAAAAGACGTGGAAGGCGGACCTGGTGAGGTGCGCGGCGGTGTACGCGATGGTGCCCGCGATCTGGGCAAGCGCATGAATCGTGGTTCCAGCGCGTGGATGGGGCCGGAAAAGACGTGATATGCGGATAAGAGAAGGAGCGGTTTTCAATGGACATGAACAAGCATGTGAAGCGGCTGGAAGCGCTTGACGCGCGGGGCCTCTATGGGAAGGACTTTCTGTTGACCTGGGAAAAGACGGACGACGAACTGAACGCCGTCTTTGCCGTAGCCGACGCGCTTCGCGCGCTGCGCGAGGCGAATATATCGCCGCGCGTCTTTGACAGCGGGCTGGCGGTATCCGTGTTCCGGGACAACTCGACCCGCACGCGTTTTAGCTTTGCCTCCGCCTGCAACCTGCTGGGGCTTGTGGCACAGGACTTTGACGAGGGCAAAAGCCAGGTGGCCCACGGAGAGACCGTGCGCGAGACGGCAAACATGGTCTCCTTTATGGCCGAAGCAATCGGCATCCGGGACGATATGTACATCGGCAAAGGCAACCGGTATATGCGCGAGGTGGCGAAGGCGGTACAGGAGGGGTACCGCGACGGCGTGCTGGAGCGGCGCCCGACGATTGTGAACCTGCAGTGCGATATGGATCACCCAACGCAGTGCATGGCGGATATGCTGCACATCCTCCATACATTTGGCGGCGCGGAGAATCTTCGCGGCAAGAAGATCGCCATGACCTGGGCATACTCGCCCTCGTACGGCAAGCCCCTCTCCGTTCCGCAGGGTATCATTGGCCTGATGACGCGCTTTGGCATGCATGTGACGCTGGCCCACCCGCAGGGATATGAGGTGATGCGCGAGACGGAGGCGGTGGCGTGTCAAAACGCCGCCGGGTCCGGCGGGTCGTTTACAAAGACCCATTCCATGGAGGAAGCCTTTGAGGGCGCGGATATCGTCTACCCCAAGAGCTGGGCGCCCTTCGCGGCGATGGAAACGCGCACAAACCTGTACGGGCAGGGCGATTTTGACGGCATCAAGGCGCTCGAAAAGGAACTGCTGTTAACGAACGCCAGGCATAAAGATTGGACGTGCACGGAAGCGCTCATGGAGGCCACCCGGAATGGCAAGGCGCTTTACATGCACTGCCTGCCCGCGGATATTACGGGGGTCAGCTGCGAACGGGGCGAGGTGGAGGCCTCTGTTTTTGACCGTTACCGCATGCCGCTGTACAAGGAGGCCGGTTTCAAGCCGTACGTCATCGCGGCCATGATTTTTCTGCAGCGCATACAAAACCCGGCGGCTGTGCTCGCGGAATTGGCGGCGAAGGGCACGAGCAGGGCGCCCGATTGAACCGCGGCTCCATTCGGGCGGAAGCGCAGCGGGGAAGGGCGCACGGCAGAGAATCTTTCGGGATTTTCGTTCGGCGGCGGAGCCGCCGATGCCGGATTTCCATCAGGGGGCTGCGGCCCCGCGAGAATCCCCAGGGGTTATCTATGTGAGGCGACAGATGGGCTGAAGGAGGCCGTGGATGAAAATCGTGCTGACGCTTGGCGGCAACGCGCTGGGCAGCACGCTGCCGGAGCAAATGGCGGCGGTGAAGGAAACCTCTAAGGCAATCGTGGATTTAATCGAGGCGGGACACCGGGTGGTGATTTCGCACGGCAACGGGCCGCAGGTGGGCATGATCAAGCTGATGATGGGCGACATGGCGCCGATCTCGGTATGCGTGGGCATGAGCCAGGGCTATATCGGTTATGATCTGCAAAACGCCCTGCGGGAGGAAATGCTGGGCCGCGGCCTTACGATTCCCGTGTGCTCGCTCATCACGCAGGTGCTTGTGGACGGGGACGATCCCGCGTTTTTGTGCCCGACAAAGCCGATTGGGCGGTTTTACACGGTTGAGGAGGCGGAGAAGCTGGGCGAGCCTGTTCGCGAGGACGCGGGCAGGGGCTGGCGGCGCGTGGTCGCGTCGCCCAGGCCCATTGGCATTGTGGAAATAGAGACGATACGCGCCTTGGCGGAAGCGGGGCAGGTGGTCATCGCGGCCGGCGGCGGGGGCATCCCCGTGATAGCGGAAGGGAACCATCTGCGCGGCGCGAAGGCGGTGATTGACAAGGATTTCGCGTCCAGCCTCATGGCGCGGGAGCTTGGCGCGGATATGCTGATCATCCTGACCGCCGTTGAAAAGGTGGCGCTTCATTTTGGCAAACCTGCCATGCGCCGGCTGGACAGCATGACGCCGCAAGAGGCGCGCGGGTTTATGCTGGAGGGGCATTTTGCCCAGGGATCCATGCTGCCCAAGGTACAGGCGGCCGTGGAGTTCGTCGAATCCGGACCGGGGCGCAAGGCGCTGATCACGCTGCTGGAAAAGGCGCGCGACGGCATAGAGGGCAGAACGGGGACGGTGATTGCCCATACCAATCCCTGATAGTTTGCCATACGCTAGCTTGCATGGAGATTGGGAAGGAAGAGAAAGCCTATGCGCACAATGTAACTCAAATACCAAAAAGGAGCCAAAGAGGCATGCGAATTGGTCAGTATAGCGATTCTTTCCTGCCCATTGTGGACGGCGTGGGGCGCGTTGTGTTCAGCTACGCGGAAACCCTGGGCCTGATGGGGCATAACAGCTATGTTTTCGCGCCCATGGCGGATATGGGCAATTTGAGCGGCTGTCATTTTCAGGTGATAGAGTATAAGACCATGCGAATGCCGGGCAGGATGCCCTACCGGGTCGGGCTGCCGCAATTGGATTTTCGCTTTGGGAAACAGACGCGCGGCATTGCGCTGGACATTGTGCATGTACATTCGCCCTTCATGATGGGGTCCGCTGGCCTTACCCTGGCAAAAAAGCGCAGGCTGCCGGTGGTGGGTTCGTTTCACTCCAAATTATACGATGATTTTCGCATGGCGCTAAAGCTGGAGCCGCTGGCGCGCCTTGGCGTGCAGCGGGTGGTGGCGTTCTACAGCCAGTGCGATGAGGTGTGGGCCGTGAGCGCCTCAAGCGGCGAGACGCTGCGCGAATACGGCTATCAGGGCGAAATTGTGGTGATGGAGAACGGAACGGACATACGGGCGCTGGACGGCAGCGTGCTGCCGGAGCTTCGGGAGCGCTTCGCACTTCGGGAGGACCTGCCTGTGCTGCTGTACGTGGGGCAGCTGAACTGGAAAAAAAATATACTCCGGACGCTGGAGGCGGCGAAGCTGCTCAAGGAACAGGGGCTCGCTTTCCGCTTGCTTCTGGCCGGGCAGGGGCCGCACAGGGGTGAAATGGAGGAAAAGGTCCGCGAATTTGCCCTGGACGGCTATGTGACGTTTACGGGACACATTACCACCGCGCGGGAACTGGACGGGCTGTATAGCCTATCGAAGCTGTTTGTGTTCCCTTCTTTATATGATAACGCGCCGATGGTGCTGCGGGAGGCGGCCGCCATGGGCACGCCCGCGGTGCTCATCGCGGGGAGTAACGCGGCCGAATGCGTGATAAACGGCCAAAACGGGCTGACGTGCGAGGACGACGCCGAATCGCTGCGGGAAACGATCGCGCGGGTCCTGCGGGACGATGCGCTGCTTACGCGGATGGGGAACGCCGCGCGGGACACGATTCCCGTGCCGTGGACAGGGCTTATGGAAAAGGCCGCGGAACGGTATCAGGCGCTGATTCATAGGAAAATCGTTGGCTAGGAGGATGAAGGCATGCGCAAACCTAAGCTTGTGATCATGGCCGCGGGGTTGGGGAACCGATACGGCGGGCTCAAGCAAATACAGCCGGTGGGGGCTTATGGGCAGGCAATCATGGAGTATTCACTCTATGACGCGCTGCGCGCGGGCTTTGAGGAGTTTATCTTTATCATCAGCCCGGCGATGGAGAAGGATTTTCCCACCGGCATTCGGGGGCGGATTGGCGGGGATAAGCACATTCTCTGCGCGGTCCAAAGGCTGACGGATTTACCGGCGGGCTATGCGTTGCCACAGGGCCGTGAAAAGCCGTGGGGCACGGGGCATGCGGTGCTGTCATGCCGCGGGATGCTGGACGGCTCGTTTGCCGTCATCAACGCCGATGATTTTTATGGCCCGAGCGCCTTTGAGGCGATCTACGGTTTCTTGACGGCTGGAAAAAAGGATGGGCGCGGAGAATACGCCATGGTAGGGTACGAACTGAAAAACACGCTTTCGGCGAGCGGTTATGTGGCGCGGGGCATCTGCAGAACGGATCGGCAAGGGACGCTTGCGGAGATTCATGAGCGCACGCATATTATTTCAACCCATGAGGGCGCGCTGTATACGGAGGATGGGCGGCTATACCGCAAGCTGCCGGACGACGCGGTGGCCTCGATGAACCTTTGGGGGTTTACAGAGGATTTTATAGGGGAATTGGAGAGGCGGTTTGCGGCCTTTCTGGACCGGGCTATCCAAGAGAATCCGCTGAAGGCGGAGTATTTTCTGCCCGAGGTAGTGGGGGCCATGCTGCGGGAGAATGCCGCTACGGTCCGGGTGCTTCCGTGCGCGGAGCGGTGGTATGGGGTGACGTATCGGGAGGATTTGCCGGCTGTGGCGGAAGCGGTTGCGCGGATGACGGCGGAGGGGAAGTATCCGGAGCGGTTGTGGGGGTAAGGCCAATTCGCGGCAGATTATGCCAATAAGCCGGCGGGAGATTTTTTCGTCCGGCAAGGCGCCGGAAGAAAAATATCAGGACTTTATCAAAAAGAAATGAAATTATTAACAATATAATAAATTATTTGACAAAATTATTAATATTATGCTATAATCCTCCCAGATTCGACATGCTAGGGGGGATTGTGCTTGAAACGTATCGCGTTGTTCATCCTTGTGACACTGCTGTGTATGGCCATCGTTTTGAGCGCCTTTGCGGGGGAATGGCTGCCCGTGGTGGCGGCGCTTCGCACCAACGCGAACCTTCGCGCGGCCCCTTCCGCCGAGGCGAAGTCCAAGATGATCCTCATGAAGGGAACCCAGGTAACTGTCGTGAGGGTAGAAGGCACATGGCTTGAGGTGCGGTACGGAAACTACAGCGGCTATATCCGTGGGGATCTGGTGGAAGGAGATATCCCTTACGGAGCGCTGCCCGGCCCCGCGGAAAAGCCTGTTGTGATCTCCAGTGGAACGGACACCCGGCCCGTGCTCAGGATGGGCATGCGCGGCGTGGAGGTGTACGACCTGCAGGCTTTCCTGCTTGCGCTGGGGTTTGATATCGGCAAGCCGGACGGTATCTTTGGCGAGACGACGAAAGAGGCGGTCAGGGAGTTCCAGTGGGAATACGGCCTTCCGGCGGACGGCGTTGTGGGCAAGGACACGTATGATCGGATGGAATATGCGCTTGCCGGGGGCGTCCCCGCGGGCGCCCCTACGGGCGCCTATGCGCCCCAGGCTACGGTGGGCCTGCAAGCCTCCGCCGTTCCGCCCGCGGTCATTACCCGCACGCTGAAAAACGGCGTGACCGGCGGCGATGTGCTGCTGCTCAACCAGCGTCTGGAGACGCTTGGATATGTATCCTATGCCACGAATACATACAATACAGCAGCCGTGAAAGCGTTCCAGCAGCGCAATGGCCTCGTGGCGGACGGCATCGCGGGCAGTAAAACGCAAAGCGTTCTGTTTTCCGGCTGGGCCATAGCCGCGCCGGGTATTCCTTTGCCTGCAGCCAGCCCGGCTGCGGGCCCTTCCGCTCCCGTCAACCGCGTGCTGCGCGCCGGCATGACCGGCAGCGACGTGCTGGCCGTGAACCAGCGGCTGGAACAGCTAGGCTATATCAGCGCGGCGGCGTCTGTCTATATGGAAAGCGCCGTCACGGCTTTTCAGGCGCGTAACGGGCTTCCTGCCGACGGCGTGATTGGCGCGGCAACGCTAAACCGGCTGTATTCCTCCTCCGCGGTGGGCATGCCCTCCGGCGCGCAGCCCGCTGCCATGCCACAGCCCGTTTCTACGCAGTACGCCTTTACGCGCACGCTGTACGCGGGGATGACGGGGCCCGACGTGCTCGCGCTCAATGAGCGGCTGGTATCGCTGGGGTATTTGGTGAATTCCGCGAACCTATATGACGCCTCGGCAGTACGGGCCTTTCAGCAGCGCAACGGCCTGGTGGCGGACGGAATCGCGGGGCCGTTGACGGTCGGGCGGCTGTTCTCCGCGGTGGCCGTTTCCGCCGCCACGCCCGTGGTTTCACAGGGAAGCGGCGCGGGCAGCCTCCAATATGGGGATAGGGGCGAGGCGGTTCGTACGCTGCAGCGCGCGCTGCGGCAGACGGGCTACTATACCGAGGGCATCGACGGCGATTTCGGCGCGGCGACCCGCATGGCTGTGGGCCTTTTCCAGAAAACAAACGGCCTGAGCGAGACCGGCGTCGCGGACGCGCAGACGCAGGCGCTGCTCTACGGCGGGCGGGCGCAGCCCGCGCCGGT